>CAMKGA010000021.1 GCA_946412015.1 uncultured Caryophanales bacterium | reverse complement strand
CTACTGTATCAAATGCCTTATAATTTGTTTTACTTAAATTGACTTTACTATCAAACGGATCAATTGTTTTGTAACTAATATTATTCGCAAAAGCATAATCAAGCGCAGTACTATTGTTATATAAATAAGCAACAAGATTAGGATAAGCTTCTTTGAAAATGTCATTTCCTATATTAGTAACCGATTTAGGTATTACAATTTTTGTTAATCTATAACAGTTATAAAAAGCATTATCTTTAATTGTTGTTACTCCATCTGGTATAACTACCTGTTGAATTATCTGATTATTTGCAAACACTCTTTCACCAAGTATTTTAACACCATCTGGTATAACAGCTACAACAGATTTATCAGGTCTTACTTCAATATTTCCTATAATAAGTTTATTATCCAATTTATCAATTAAAGTATTATCAATAACATCATAATAACTATTATTATTGGCAGTAATAGAAGATAAAGCCATTATATCACTAAATGATGTTTCTGCAATTTTAGAAACACTAGATGGAATATTCAAAGAATGTATATTAGTTTCCTGAAATGCCGCTGGTTTAATTGTTTCTACACCATTTGAAATTGTTAATTCATTAAGATTATTGCATTTATAGCATAATCCAGTTGCAATTTCAGATATACTTCCTGGAATTGTAATCGATGTAATATTCGAATTACTAAATGCATAATCTCCTAAATAAGTTAATCCATCTGGTATATTGATTTCACTTAAATTAGTAGCATCTTCAAACGCATGATCACCTATATTATGTATATTATTTACTAGTGTAACTTGTTTTAATGAATTACACTTATAAAAGGCATAATCTCCTACATTATTTAAACTACCATTAATTGTATTTAATCTTTTTGCTTCATAAAAAGCATAATCTCCTACATTTATACTATCAGATTTAATATCAATCAACTCAATATTTGAATTTTTAAATGTACTATTTCCAATTTCAACAACACTATTTGGTAAAATTATTGATTTAATAAAATCATTTTCTTCAAATAAACTATCTCCCAATGAAACTACATCATAACCATCTATACTAGATGGAATATATACTCTAATAGGTTTATTATCATCATATAAAAATCCAGTAATTTTAATTGAGTTATTATCAATTATTTGATATTCAAATCCACTAGTAGTATTATTGCGATTATCTACAGTAAGAGTTGTAGTGCTTTCTTTGTATTTAACGCTTACAACTTGTTCTGTATAACTAAATGCATCATAATTAGTTATTTCAACATCATCAAGCTCTCCTAATTTTTTAGTAATATAATCATTTTCAGTATAGTAAATATTTATATCTGCTTCCATTAAATTAGTAATATTTCCGTAGTTATATGTTGGAATATAAGTATCTGTAAATTCTAACCTTTTTACTTCATCAATATTTACTTCATCACTTTTAAATACATTATATTTATCACAATTATCATTAGCACCATCACAAAATTCACGATTTCTAAAATTAATCATTCCATAACCAAAATATTTATCCCAGCCATATTCTCCTAAATCATCTACAGTTGATTTTAACACTTCTATAGAATCTTCTAAATTAATTTCTTTATTATAGCTCTTTACAATTGCTGCTGCAGCTGAAACGTGGGGTGCTGCTTGAGATGTACCACTGACTGTGTTCTTTTCACGATACGCTCCTTTAACTACTGCGCCATATATGCTTGTTATTTCATCTCCAGGAGCTGCAAATGTTACATCTACTCCATAATTTGAAAAAGAAGATTTTTCCATTTGATTGTTAATAGATGAAACACTAATTGTATTATCTAGAGACGCTGGGTAGTGTTCATAGGGCACATTATCGTTTCCAGCAGATGCAACAACTAAAACATTTTGTTCCTTAAGTGCTTCAATTGGTAAATAATATGCATTAGAATTTCTATAACTACCTAAACTCATATTAACAACATCAACATTGTTATTTATTGATATGTAATTTAATGCATTTATTAAAACAACTGTACTAAAATTATATACACCTACTTTAATTGCTAAAATCTTTGTATTGTTTGGAGTCCCCTCAGCTATTGTTCCAGCCACATGAGTTCCATGTCCTCTTTCAGTAGATACATCATTTATATCGCCTTCATTATCGGATGCATTCATTGCATTATAGGTTCCTGCTAGTTTACCTGGAAATGTTTGATTAAATAAATCTACATTTAAACCTGTATCCATTACAGCAACTACAACATCAGGCAAGTCTCTTTTATTCGATTCACCAATTGCGTAATCAAGTCCCATTGCATCTATCCCCCAGGACATATATTCTGATGAACTATCTATATTATTATCATTGCTTTCTTCTATTTCATAAACCGTATTTTCTTCAACACTTACATAGCTATCTTCTTTTAACTTTTTATATGCTTCTTTTCTATCTTTTTCAGTTTCATACTGCAAGAAATATTGATGATTAGGAGCATTTACTACTTGTACTGCACCATATGTATTCTTAATACCATTTTCTGATATTACTATTAATATATTTTCCTGATTATCTCTTGCAGCCATCTCTTTATAATCATTAAAATAATCATCAATAAAATCTTGATCTAACTCAGAAACATTTATTAATTCTTTTAACCTTTCTTTTTTACTTTTTTGTTTCTTAGTATCTTTATTATTAAAAAATATAGTTGTAGATATAATACCAATTATAATTACAACAATTAATGATACTATCTTTATTCTTTTCTTCATAACAACACACCTCTATTATAAAAATATTATATCATATATTTTTTTTAAAAGTGCAATTAATGCACTTAAATTTAATTTAATCTTGATTAGTCTCATCTACAATATAAATTGGTCTTTTTTTAGTTTCAAGATAAACTTTTGATAAATATCTACCAATGGTTCCGATACATAATAACTGTATTCCTCCAACAAGCAGAATAATACATACTAAAGAAGGCCAGCCTCCAACAGGATCACCATATATTAGTGTTCTTATTATTACAAATATAATAGCTATAAGTGCAATAAAACAAAAAAGTATTCCAAATAGCGATGCTAATAACAAAGGAGCTGTTGAAAATGATGTCATACCATCAAGAGCATATTTAAATAATTGCCAAAAAGACCATTTTGTTTTACCAGCAGCTCTTTTTACATTTTCATAACTAATCCATTTTGTTTTAAAACCTACAAAGCTAAATATTCCTTTAGAATATCTATTATATTCACTTAAAGACAAAATAGCATCTACTACTTTTCTCCTCATCATTCTAAAATCTCTGGCTCCATCTACCATTTCAGTATCAGACATTTTATCTATCAATTTATACCACATTTTAGAGAAAAAACTTCTAACCATAGGTTCCCCTTTTCTTGTAATTCTTCTTGTTGCAGTAACATCATAACCATCTTTTAAATAATTATACATATCTATTAAATACTTTGGTGGATCTTGCAAGTCTGCATCCATAACTACAACATAATCTCCCTTAGAATAAGATAGTCCTGCATTCATTGCAGCTTCTTTTCCAAAATTTCTAGAAAAAGATATATACTTTACTCTAGAATCATCTTTTGATAAATCTTTTATAATATTTAATGTCTTATCCTTAGAACCATCATCTACAAATAAAAATTCAAAATTAACATAATCCATTTTCTTTGCTATTTTTTTTATTTCATCATAAAAAATAGGTATTACCTCTTCTTCATTATAACAAGATACAACAACACTTACTAACTCTTTCATATTACCTCTTTAAATCTATATAAAATAATTTTTCTTTATCGCTCAAATTCTTTATATATTTAGCATTAAACTTTTCATAATAATTTATAAGTTCACTTTTTAAATATATTTTTTCATAACCTAATTTTCTAGCTTCTTCTATTAAAGCATCATTTAATATTTTAGAATAATGGTTACCTCTATATTCTTCTTTTACATACATAGTAGCATACCATGGAGTATGATCATAATTATCATCATATTTAAATAATGATATAAAACCAATTAATTTATCATCATCAATCAAACCTAAAACAAGAATAATATTATCATTAATACCATTTAATACATCAGATACTCTTTTATTTAAAATACTTTTAAAATTATCCTTCTTATAACTATCTTCCCACTCTAAAGAAGATAAATAGAAATATTCCTCTAAATATTCTTTATTATCTTTAATACTTTTAACGCTTAACATAAAATCACCAATTTTCTCAATAAAATTATATCAAAAAAAAGTAGTTTTATCTACTTTTAGTTGAAATTACAACAACTTCCACAATCCTCATTTATTACTTGATTTTCTTCAGAACACGTATATTGTGGTGTATATGTATGTTTATAAATATGACGGTTTATAACATGTGTATGTATAGGGCATACATGTGGAACTTCATGGTAGAAATCCTTTTCAATACATTTATTAATTGTAGGTTCTACTATTTCTCTTTCCATACATCCTGTATTTGTATTACAGCACCCCTTATTAAATAAGTTAAACATAAATACCTCCTATCTACCTTATAATATGACTATGTAAAAAAAAAGAATGTGTTTTAATACTAACATTCTTATTTTATTTTTCCTATTAAATATGGATAATCATTTTTTAATACTTCAACCTCCATAATTTTATTTAATAAATCTTTATTACCCTTTACTTTTATTTTGAGATAATTATCAGTATGTCCAATCAAATAACCATCTTTATATACCTCAGGTAACAATAATACATTTTTATTTATAAATTTATCCATATATGAATTTTCAAGAGAATAACTTAATTCTACTAACTCCTTAACTCTTTTTTTCTTAGTTACATCATCAACATGATTTGGTATTTCTTCTGCCTTAGTACCTTTTCTAAGAGAAAACGGAAAAACATGAATCTTAGAAAACTTAATTTTATTTATAGTTTCTATTGTTTCATTAAATAACTCTTCTGTTTCACTTGGAAAAGCTACAATTACATCTGTAGTTATTGAAATATCAGGTCTAATACTTCTTATTTTATTAATTTTATCAATAAAATACTCTTTATCATATTTTCTATTCATTAATTTTAATATTTCATTAGATCCACTTTGAAGTGGAATATGCATATGAGATACTAAATTACTATGTTTTTTCAACACTTCTAAAACATCATCAGTTATTTCAGTGATTTCAATTGATGATATTCTAAGTCTTTCAAGTCCTTTAATTTTAACTAAATCATTAAGTAAACTAGAAAATTTATAATTAATATCAGATCCATAATGCCCTGTATGTATTCCTGTTAATACTACTTCCTTATGCCCATAACTTACTAATCTTTTTACCTCTTCTATTACTAACTTTGGATCTTTACTACGTACTTTTCCTCTTGCATATGGAATAATACAATAACTACAAAAGTTTTCACATCCATCTTCTATTTTTACAAATGCTCTTGTTTTATCAAAGTTATTAAGGCACATATCTTCAAACTTATTATCTTTAAAATCCATAATATCTATTATTTGTTTTTTATCTTTTATATATTTATTTATATATTCTGCAATTTTACTTTTACCATGATTTCCTATTATAATTGATACATTTAAATCTTTTAAATATAAAGAATTTACCTGTGTCATACATCCACAGGCAACTATAATCTTATCAGGATGTAATCTAAGTGCTTTTCTTATTGTCTTCATTGATTTATTATCACTTGTATTTGTAACAGTACAAGTATTAATAATATATATATCACTATCAGTTTCATTTCCTTTAGAAAATCCACATCTTTCTAAATCTTCCAACATAATATTGGATTCATAAGAATTAACTTTACATCCTAGATTATATATATAAAATTTCATTATAAGTTATTCCTAAACTCAATTAAAGCATTAAGGAAATCTTCGTTTTTCTTGATATCACTATCAACAGTATTTCCTGCAACTTGCTCTACTTCTACTTTATTATTAGTAGTTGCAAAAGAATCGATTTTCTTATATTCAAAATCTGGTTGCATTCTACCAAATACTGGTGATAATAATTCTGAACTTTTGAATTTTTTTGGTGCTTCATCATAATTTAATTCATCGATAACATCTAAATGGCTCTTATTAGCATAATCATCAAATATCTCACTATTATCATCAATTTTATTAGATATTACTTCTTCTTTATAATCAAGGGTAGGATTCATTTGAGCTTCAAGTGCAGCAACGTAATCCATATCTCCTTCTTCATCATCAACAACATCTATTTTATTATTATTAACACTATCAACAAGTTCTTGGTAACTAATAATTGCTTTTTGCTCCTGTTCTTCTTCAAACATTCTAACAACTTCTTCTGGTTTAACATCCATATCTTGTTGCATTTGTTCTAATATTTTTTCAAGTTCAAAAGCAACTTCTGGCTTTACAGAATCAGTATCCTCATTATCATTATTTGTAATAGTCTCAAGCTCTTCAAAATCTTTTTTTATTTTTTTTCTTTTTCTTTGATTTAGACTAATAATAGTTAAAATTACATCCACTATAAGTAATAACATAATAATAGCTAAATAAAGGTATAAATTGTTGTTAACGAAATCTAAATATTTCATAATATCACTCCATAAACTCATAATTAATAATACTTAATACAAATAAGGGAACTGACTCAACACGCATTATTCTAGGACCTAATGTCGTTGATACAAAACCTATTTCATTTAATTTTTCTTCTTCACTAATATCAAGTCCACCTTCTGGACCAATCACTATATTAATTGTATCACAATTTCTATTTTCCGTTAACACCCTTTTTACATTATTCAAATTTTTTTGTGTACTACACACAATGTTTACACATCTATCTTTTTTTAAACTATTTATATTATCTTCATAACATATTTCTGGAATTATAGTTCTTTTAGATTGTTCTGATGCTTCTTTTAAAATACGCATCCACCTTTCAATTTTTGATTTAATCTTTTTCTTATCAGCCTTTACAACGCAACGTTTAAAAGGAAAAACAATAATTTTATTGACTCCCATTTCTGTTGATTTTTGCAAAATCAAATCCATTTTATTCTCTTTTAAAAGTGGAATAATTAAATTAACTTTAGGAATAAAATCATCATTAGTCTCTATCTCTTTTTTTATAATAATAGATATATTTTTATTTACATTTTCTATACATCCTAAATATAATTTATTATCAACTACTACCTCTATTAAATCGCCATCAGAATTTCTCATAACATTTTTTATATGATGATAATCACTATTTTCTAAATATAAATAATTATTATCTTTTTTAACTCCAAAATATCTTTGCATCTCATCACTACCATCTTTAATGCCTTATATTATAATACATTTGAATGCTCTTGTAAACAATTTTTTTTAAATATATACATTTTTATTATAAATTGGTATAATTAAATTGGTGATTAAATGAAAAATTATAAAAAAATTATTATGGGAATTTTAATATTTATTATATATTTAATTGTTAATATATATATATCAGATTTTTTAAATTTATTCGGTTTTAGTAAACTGCCTGTATTTTTAAAATTAATAGTATCCTTATTATATGATATATTAATTCTTATGACGCTAATATTTATATACTTAAAAAAATTTATATTTGATCTTAAAGATTTTAAGAAGAATTTTAAATATTACATTAATAATTATTTTAAATTTTTCTTCTTGAATATAGGACTTATGATGATTGCAAATATAATAATATTATCTATTATAAAAATTCCTATTACAACAAATCAAAAATATGTTGAAGCACTTCTTATGAAATATCCAATATATGCAATAATATCTGCAAGTATTATTGCACCAATTACTGAAGAGATGATATTTAGATTAAATTTTAGAAATATATTTAAAAACAATATACTATTTATAATAGTATCGGGATTAGTATTTGGTTTAATGCACTTTACAAATGCCAAAAGTACTTTAGAACTACTTTATATAATACCATATAGTATACCAGGATTTATATTTGCCTATACACTAACTAAATCAGATAATATATTTGTACCTATATCACTACATTTAATGCATAACACATTAATGATTATAGTAAATTTTATAATAAGATAAGGAGTAATTTATTATGGAAATAGATCTTAGAGATTATAATAAAAAAACATTAGCTAATTTATCTGAACTTTTAAAAAGATTTGATAGAGTATCTATAAACCAACCTCCATCAACAGGTAAATCTATTATTACTCTAAAATATATAAAAGATAACCTATTAGATAATAAAATAAGTAAAGTTTTATATATTACATCTTGGAAAGTTGCAGCTAAAGAAGTAGAAAAAAAGATAGAAAAATATGAAATAGATAAAGACAAAATAGATGTTGTAACATACTCTACTATTAGATCAGATTCATATCTAGATGAAATAAAGGATAACAATTATGATTTAATTGTTATTGATGAATATCAACATGCAGGGGCTGTTATTACAAGTCAAAAATTAAATTTATTATTTAATATGTTTAAAAATGCTAAAATAATTGGTACATCAGCAACCCCAATTAGATATTTAGATAATCAAAAAGATATGTCACAAATTATTTTTAATGGAATTAAAGCATCTAATATGAGTGTTGAAGAAGGATTAATTAGAGGAATACTACCAGAACTTGAATACTTTACTGCACTTGATAATAATGAACTTATTGATAAGATTGTAAATAATTATCCCCTACTTTTAGAAAGTAATAATAAAGAAATTCAAGAACTGCTAGAAAAACTAAGAGATTTTAAAACAAATAATTCCAAAGGTATAAGAAATATTATAAAAGAAAATATGAAACCTGGTGAAAAATATGTAGTATACTTTAAAGATTTAAAGCAGATGGAATTATTTAGACAAGGAATTAAAGATGGTTCTATTGATTGGTTTAGTGATATAGATACCAGTCCAAATATATATGAATTATATTATAAAAATTCTGATGATGAAAATGAGAAAAACTATACAGATTTTATAAATGAAAATAATGGACATGTATCATTGCTTTTAAATATAAATATGGCAACAGAAGCACTACATTTTGTAAATAAAAATAATGATGAAATGGTTATAAATGGTAATATTATATTAAGAGACACTAACTCTCCAAATTTATTTATTCAAATGATAGGAAGATCATTTACAGCAAAGCATCCTAAAATATTTGATTTTGTTGCTAATATATATAAAGATTATAGTATTTATTCATTTAAAAATGAATTACAGAGTGCAAATAAAAGTTATAAAAAAGGATCACAAATAAAAATTGTTGATCAAGTTATTCAAATAGAAACAATATTAAATAGATTAAATAAAATATTAAGAGAAACAGATTGGGAAGCAGAATATCAAACTATATTAAATAATAAGTTAAAAGATTATATTTCTACAGACTTTGTAAAAGAATTAATAGAAAATGATGATCGTTACCTAGATATAATAGTATATCGTGAAGAGAAAGAATGGTTAGTAAAACAATATGAAGATTTTTACTCAGGAGTTTTACCTGTTTATAAAATTGAAAAATTAAAGATATTAGGATTATTTGAAGAAGAAGAAAGATTTAATACAGAAGATTTAAAAACAATAGATTTATATTTTAAAAATATAGATTCTACAAGAATTTATAAAGAAGATTTTAAAAACAACGATTGGCATTTAAAAATAGCAAAATATTTTGTAATGAATTATTATTATAGAAAAAAAGAACAAGATTATGATTTAGCTGATTATATAAATGATATTATAGTATGGGCAATAAACTATGTAAATGAGCACGATATTAATGACATTAATGTAAATGCATTAAAACAACACATATTAAATAATATTAAAAATAAACAAAAGAATAAAAGAAATGACATAGATATAGAGTTTTTAGAAGATAGTAATGATACATACGATTTTGAAAATGTAATTAGTAATATTGAATCAAAAGATGATTTAACTCTTAGATTATTTTATTTATACATACATTATCCGAAACAATATAATTCAATAAGCGATTATTATGGCCTTAAGTTTATTAATAATCAACTAGTTAGTACTGCTCCTATGAATTTAACAGAAATTTCAAAAAATAGAGGATTAAATAAAGAAACAATTCGTCAACATATATTAAAAGGAACCAGACTACTAAAAAGGCATAAATATGATGTTAAAGATTACAAAAGCTTTATAAATCTAGAAGATTATGTAACAGAGCTTATTAAAGAAACTCAAAATAATAAAAATACAATTGTAAATTTATTTAAAAATGAAATATATGATGAGGATGCTATTGGTGAAATTAATAAAATAATTAACACTACAAAAAATCAAATAATACTAAATAATAAAGAAAAGATAAAAAGTTTCATTAGTAAAGTCGAAGATAAATATTTTAATAACATAGAAGATTATAAAATCAAAATTATTAAAAGTGTAAGTAAAAAAAATAGATTAATTGTAAAAGAATTCTTTTCTAATAATATTTATAGTGCTATTGCAGTAAAACGTATAAACGATGTATTATTAAAAACAAGCAACGAAGCAATACTAATTCATAAAGATGATATTATTAATTATGTTAATGGATTTGAGCAAAATTACTTCAATAATTTAGATAAATATATTATATACTTAATTAAAAGTTATCCTGTAAGCATACAAGATGATATTATTAAATTTTTTAAAGAAGAATCTTTTGATTTTGATATATATTCATTGTTAATAAAAAAAATTGATCGTAGTAATGACCAGATTATCATTGATAACAAGAATAAAATTATAAACAAAATTGAATCTATTAAAAATAAATATCAGAAAAAATATTTTCAAAATGTAGAAGATTATATTTTAGAGTTTATAGGGATTTTTCAACCATCAAAAAGAAATCAAATTGCAAAATATTTAATAGAAGAAAAATTTGATTATAACACATATGATTCATTAATAAGAAAAATTAAATATAATTATAATAATAATTATATTATAAATAAATATAAAAAGAAATTATTAAATAGAATTTTTACTGTAAAAGAAAAATATGAAATGTCTATTAAGCAAGAAAAAGAAAAAATTTACTAAAACAAGTAAATTTTTTTATTTATTATAATCTTTTAAATCTTCTGTTAATAATTCGTGAATCATTTCTTCTTTTGTATTAAGATCAAAATCTTCAATACGATTAACACGACACTTTTCTGCTTTAATAATAGCTTCTATTTTATCAACAGCACGATTTATATCATCATTAATTACAATATAATTATATTTATTAACTTCATTAATTTCTTGATATGCTTTTTTAAATCTATCGATAATTTGTTCTTTAGTCTCAGTATTTCTTTTAATAAGCCTTCTTTTTAACTCTCTCATACTAGGAGGCATAATAAATATAAATATTCCCTCAGGCATAGAATTATTAACTTTTAATGCTCCTTGAATATCTATTTCTAGTATTACATCGATTCCCTTAGCAAGTTTCTTTTCTACTTCATCTTTTGGCGTACCATAATAATTTCCATAATGAACAGTAGCATATTCTAAAAACTTATCCTCTTTAATTCTTTTTTCAAATTCTTCTTTACTAATAAAGTAATAATCCTTTTTATCAACCTCACCTTCTCTAGGTTCTCTTGTTGTCATTGATATATTTAAAAACAAATCTGGATTATTCTTTAAAAGCTCACTACAAATAGTACCTTTACCACACCCACTAGGTCCTGATATAACAATCAAATTTCCTCTTATTTTTTCTCTTACCATAAATCCTCCTCATTTAGTAAAGTGATTATAGCACATTTAAACTTTTTTAGCAAAAATTATTGATATTTTTTATTATTAGTGTTATAATTCATATTGTTGATGTCTTCTTAGCTCAGTTGGTAGAGCAACTGACTCTTAATCAGTGGGTCTAGGGTTCGAATCCCTAAGAGGACACCATTTAAAAATTAAGTTCCATTATGGAACTTTTTTGTTTGATAATTTGACAAAAAAAAGAAATAAATGTAATATAATGTACATAAAAAGGAAATATTCTAATTATATGAGTATTAAAAATTTAAAAATGTTTAATAAAATTAAAGATAAAATGGCTGTTCCTATTGTATTTGGAACAGTAATATCAATTACAACTTGTGGAAGTATTTTTTACTATACATATGAAAATAAAGAACAAATAGATATTAAGATTGATAATAATAAGATATTTACTGATGAAGATGGTAAACTTAAATATTATTTTGATGTTGGTGAACATATAATTAAAATTTCTAGAAATGATGCATATTATCATAAAAGTGAAAATATAGAAGGTTATACAATTAAAGATGTAGAAATTAATGGCTGGAGAGATAATAACAAAATTACATATGTTAATACAGTACCAGTAATAGCTACTATAACAGATGATAAAAATCTAAAATTTAATGATTTTGGAGAAGTAATAAAAGATAAAACATTTGTATTAAAAAAATAAGCGACTTTTATAAAGTTGCTTTATAATGTTAAAGAGAGGTTTTTATGGAATATTATACACTAAAACAATATTTATTATCACTCAGAGAAGAATATAAAAAATTAGAAAGAGAAACACAAAAATTAAGGAAATATGTTAAATTTAATAAGAGAAATATCAATAATCCTGAATTTAGATTTATTTATAATCCTAAAATGACTAAAATAGATAATACTTTATATCTTTATACAATTTTATGCTATGTAGAAAATAAAAAAAATAAATTGAAAGAAAGTATTAATAATATTCTAAAATTTATAAGTAGATTTAATGGTAATAGTGAAAACAGTTATCAATCATACTATGATATAAGTGAAAATATCTTTAAAAAATATCATGATAGTAATAGTGCATATATAACTGACCAAGAATCCTTAAAAAAGAAAGCTATGGATATTTTACATTCTAAAGAAATTAAAACATTATCTGATAAATGTTATATAGATGAAAAAGAAGATTTAGATTTATTTTTAGATGTAAGCCCTGTTAGTATTAAGTTTTTTAAAAAATGTAATGTATTATTTAATTATCACTTATATGATGATACAATATCATTTAGTAATGATTTTAAAGTTAATAGTGAAAATATAAATGAAATATTTAATATAAAAATTAAAAGTGATAAAATTTCTGATGAGCAAAAGAAATGCATCGAAAAAAATAATGATAATAGAGAAATTATTTTTATAGGTAATAAAGATTTTAATTCATTTAAGTTTTATGATGATGATCATAAGGTCCTTATGAAGACTCACACAAAAAATACTACAATTTAGTAGTATTTTTTTTAAAATAATCTTAATACATCATTAAATGTAATATATAACATTAATACCATAAGTAATATAAAGAATATAGTATGAATTGTATTTTCAACCTTAGGATTTACTTTGCTTCCCTTTATCTTCTCTATTATCAAAAATAATATATGTCCTCCATCAAAAGCAGGAATAGGAAGCAAATTAATAAATCCTACATTTACACTTATTAAAGCTAAAAGAGATAATACAGAGAAAAATCCTGTCTTAGCAGCACTTCCAACAATTGAAAATATTCCAACTGGTCCTGATAATAGTTTTAAACTAATTTTACCTGTTATTAAATACCATACTGTAAAGAACATTTGCTCTATAATACTTACAAACTTAATAAATGCATATTTTATTGCAGCAAGTATTCCTTTTTCATCTTTTCCTGTAATTGTAAAACCATACTCATAACCTTTTAATTTATCTTTTTTATCATATATTGCTTTAGGCTTAATAGCAACAGTATCATAACTTCCATCTTTATGTTTTACTTTAATATCAAACTTTTTAGACCCAGCAACTGATAACTCTAGCGCTAATTTATCATAATTATTAACAAAATTACCATCTATAGAAATAATTTTATCTCCCTTTTTTAAACCTTCAATTTTTGATGTATCAATTCTTGTTGCATCAAGTGTTACACCCTTAAATAAGGCTATAATAAACAGTACTACAATAGCTAGCAAAAAGTTAAACATAACACCTGCAACCATAGTTAAAAATCTCTTGAGCCAAGTTTTTGATTGCAATAACTTATCTTTAGGTATATCCTTATCAACCTCGATATCTTCACCAGCCATTTGAACATATCCACCTATTGGAAGTAATCTAATAGAATAATCAGTCTCATCATTTTTTCTTTTAAATTTAAACAATCTGGGGCCCATACCAATTGAAAATTCATAAACATAAATTCCTGCTTTTTTAGCAAACAAAAAATGTCCAAATTCATGAATTGTAACTGTTAATCCAAGTATAAAAACAAAAGCTAAAATTGTAATTAATAACGACATAATTCCTCCTATATTATATTCATAAATAAACTATAAGCTAATATAACAAAAATAATACTATCAAGTCTATCCAAAATTCCACCATGTCCTGGCATTATATTAGAAAAATCCTTAACTTTATAATATCTTTTTACTGCAGAGAAAAATAAATCTCCAAATTGACCTACTATAGATAAAAACAAAGTAAACAAAATTATAACAAGTAATGATGCATTTGTATTAATAACAGTAATATAGAATACTGTTGCACTAAATGTAGATATCAAAGCACCACCAATAAATCCTTCCCAAGTTTTCTTAGGAGAAACATTTTCAATTAATTTATGTCTTCCTATAAGCATACCTGTAAAAAGTGCAAAAACATCTGTAAGTATAGTAATTATAAAAAGATATGTAATTATTCTAAGCCCAATAGTTCTATAAAGATTAGCTAATATCATAGAACTAGAAATAAGCATTACTCCACCAAATAAATAACTAGAATCATTAATATTATATTTGTTCTTATCATTATATAAAATAATTGGTAAAAATAGTATTAATAAAAGACCTGTTACAATCCTAAAATCAAAGTTTATAATTAAATCTTTGTTAATAACTCCACCAAAATATAATAAAGTTAAACAAATATATGATATTAATTTCATAACATTCGGAAATTCTTTCCTTTTTTCACGTACATTAATATATTCTCTTAATCCTTGTAGTGAAACGAAATAAAAAGCTAATTTAAACCAAAAACCACCAAATATAAATACTGGAATAGCAATTAATGCTAATACAGTAGCAGTAATAACTCTTGCTTTCATATCTCCTCCAATAATAATATTATAATACATTCTAAAAACTATTACAAGTGAAATATCTAGATTAGACAATATAAAAAAAGTGTAAATCACTTCTTATTTTTATTATTGTACTTTAAAACAATAGTTCTATATTGCTTTAAATCTTCCATAGTATTAATATTATTTAATTTTAACTTCTTTAACATTTTATAAAATATTAATGCCGTACCCTTAGCATCATAATTTGCTCTATGATGTTTATCCTCATCCCATGGAATATCATATCTTATAACAAGAGTTGCAAGATTATGATACCTTTGATTAGATTCTAAATATCTTGATAATCCTAATGTATCAATAACAGTATTACTAAATCTTCCAAGATCATATTTCAAAAATGCCATATTAATAAAAGACATATCAAACTTAGCATTGTGAGCAACAACAGAACAATCTCCAATAAAATCCATAAATCTTTCTACAGCAGTCTTTTCATCAATTGCACCTTTTAACATCTCATTTGTTATTCCCGTAATTTTAATAATTTCCTCATTCAATTCTCTTTTTGGATCAACAAACAAATCAAATGTATCAATAATCTCTCCATTTTGCATTTTTACTGCACCTATTTCAATAATTGAATCTCCTTCACTTGCCCTAAGTCCCGTAGTTTCAAGATCAAATACTACATATATATCATCTATTAACATAAATCCTCCATCAAATAAAAATGCCGAAAGACAGAATCCCGAATCGAATAAAACCTAGTCTCCCAGGTGGGCATCACATCATACTTTTTAGGATCCTTAAATAAATTTAAGTTTTCTACACCAAGTATGAATTAGATTCCCTTTTAAATCGATTAGTAGGTTTTTCATATGGGATTTACTCTTATCTTTCAGCACTTAAATTATATCATAATTAAATATTTTTGTAAATAAGAATTAAAAAAAAGATTCTACATAAATAACGTAGAAACTCTTTATTATAATAAATAATACTATGGATTTGTTGTATTAGCACTAGCTAATGAACCGTATGTATAACCACTTACTAATGTTCCATCTACAGAACAATCTGCTAAATAAACACTTGAATCTTCATTTAAAACTGCAGTTGCACATGATACTTCTGATCCTGATGTTTCTATAGTTAAATCAGAGAAATTTTCAGGGAACTCACTATTATCAAGTAAATATGTCGCAACAGCTAAATCTGCTGCTCTACCATATGCATCGATACTTCTTTTATTTGCAGCATCTTTTGCCTTTCTTATAATATTCATAACTAGTGGTGTTACAATTAGTGCTAGTATTGCTAGTATTACTAATACTGCTATTAATTCAATCAATGTAAATCCTTTTTTACTTTTCATACTAATTACCTATCCTTTCTAAAAATATTATAACACATACTTATATAAAATCAAGTATTTTTTTATATTTAGCGTAAAGTGATAGTAAAGCAAAAAATATTGGTGCTATTATTACAGTTTGAAAGCTAAAAAAATTATATATTAAATAAGATATTATTATTAAAAATATTAAATAATTACGATTATCAATAAATTTTTTTAACAAACTATATATAAAAATCAAAAAGATACTTAAGCCTATAATTCCATTATTTATTAGCATAGTAATATATATATTACAGGCTGTATCATTTATGGTAATAGTACCAAGTTTCATCAAATCATTCAGATAATTATTCATAAATCTAATATAGAATGTATCAGGTCCAGTACCTAGCAATATACCTCTATCAAACATCTTTATAGAACGTTTCCATAAAAATATTCTGTAATTACCTAATTTATCATTAAAATTAAAATGTAATATACTATTAATATCATTTAAAAAGCTAATATTAAATTTATTAAAATATATAATTACTAATAATATAATTATAAAAATAAATAAACATATATAAGAAATAATTATATTTTTTTTATTTATTATTCTATATACTTTTTTATTAATTAATAATCGAATTAATATTATTATAATAGATATTATAAATATTATTACAAAATAATTATAGGTATTAATTAAACTTAATACAAATATTACTAATAATATATCTAAATACTTTTTTAAATAATTACTATTAAGTATTACTATAGGTAGTATTAATAATAACAACATAATCAATGTAAAATATAATGCTTCTACATTAATAATATACATAACTATTATAGATACTATAAATGAAAATATAAATAATATTTTATTAATATTATAAAATATATATTTTACTATTATACAGGTTATATACATACAATATAGCATACCTATCATATCTATATTTCCTATTGTTCCATAGAATATATTATTATTACCTATTTTATATATATAAAATGGGTTAAAACCAATATATTGCATAATAATGATTATACCAATAATAATACTAGGAATTAAAAAAACATCTATTATTCTTTTTTTATAATTATAAGTTAGTGATACAAATATAAATGATAATAAATATATAATATTTACAATTAACCCTTCCATTCTAGGAGACCCCATAAATAAATTATAATCTTTATAATATGGAGATAATAGTGTAGATATTATTAATACAAATATATATATTAAAGCAAGTATATGATATATTTTAAAATCAAAATCTTTAATATCAATTCTTTTTTTCAAAATCAATATTAAAGTTAAAACCAATAATATAACCATATAAGTAATACTTATGTATACATAAAAATTCCATTTAATACTCAGTATATTCTTATATCCATTTATTCCTATTATAAGAGGATATATAAATAATATAATAAATACATAAATATTAGTTATTCTATTTAAATACTTCATAATTCTCCTAAAAAAAAGTTAGATATCTAACTTACATATTAACAAGTATATTTACTATATCTATTTGAGATAAAAACAATATAATAGCTGCAATACTTAAATATGGTCCAAATGGTAATTCATGGTTTGAATTTTTCTTAAGCATAATTAAAGATATCGGAAGACCTATAAAAGATGCTAGAAAAATAGATGCTATAGATGATGGAATACCCATAGTAAGGCCAAATACAAACATTAATTTTATATCTCCACCACCCATAGATTCTTTTTTAAATATAAAATCTCCAAGTATTTTTATTAAGAACATAACTATAAAACATATAACACCATATAAAACATATAATAACGCATCTTTAATACCATATTCAAATATAGATAATATAAATATTAATACACTTGCAATTATTAATACTTCATCATCTATAAGCATATATCTAATATCACTTACAATAATAATTATTAACATAGATATAAATACTAAAGCAATAAAAAATTTTATACTTATACCAAACACTAAAAAAGCAATTAAAAAAAGAATTCCTGTTAATAATTCCATTAAAGTACTTAAAACAGGTATCTTACTTTTACACTTACTACATTTTCCTCTTAAAAATATAAATGAAAAAACTGGAATAAGTTCATAAAATTTTAATACATGTCCACAATTAGGACAATGAGAAGGAGGAGATACTATGGATTTTCCTTCAGGCATTCTCTCTCCTACTACAGTATAAAATGATCCTAAAACAAGTCCAAATATAAATGTAATTACTGCATAATATAAAGTCATTTTATCACCCTAAATTTTGAACTGATTCATACATACTAAACATTGGAATAATTACTGCAAGTATAATAGAACCAACTAAGAATGCAAGTATTACTATTACTATTGGTTCTATTAAAGATTTTAATCTTAAAATAGAACTTCTATGTAGGCTTTGATAATAAGTACTAACTTGATCCATCATATCTGCAAGTTTACCAGTACGCTCTCCTGTTACAATCATTTCATATGCTGCAAGAGGAAAAGCCCAGTGATCCCTAAATGCAAGAGAAATTCTTTCTCCTTTTTTAATGTTTTCAATAGTATTATTAATCATATCGTGATATATTTCATTATTAGTTAACTCTTTTAATATATTCATAGAATCAGTTATAAATACATCATGACGAAGCAAAGTTGTAAATGTCTTTGAAAAAATTGTTACTTCATTATATATCATAATATTTCCAATAAATGGCATATGCATACCAATTCTTTGAAAAAATTTTCTAAATGATTTATTTTTTCTATAAAGAATTAATATAACTAACAATATAGCTATTATTACAAATAATATATAAATTAAATTATTTTGGAAGAATATACTAAGTCCTATTATAAACTTCGTAAATGCTGGTACTTTAGTATTATCCATAGTAGAATATATATCAACAAACTTAGGTATTACATATACCATAATAAACATAACAACAGCTATTGTAAATAAAAATACCATTGTTGGATATGTTAATATACTTATCATCTGTCTTCTTGTTTCTTCTATTTCACCAAAATATACAGCCATATCATCTAAAGATTCAGATAAACTACCTGTTTCTTCAGCAGTTTTTACCATGTTAACTAATATAGGTGGGAATGCATTGCCGCGATTAGCCATAGCTTTACTTAAAGCTTCTCCACTATTTATGTCATATCGCATTTCACGTAATATATTCTTATACCTTTTATTTTTAGTATCCATAATCATAATACCAATAGACTCAGACAATGGTATACCAGATTTAATATATGTAGATAACTCCATTAACATAAATACTAAAGCCTTAGTCTTAATTCGTCTTGTTTTTTGAAACCCTTTATTCATAAATTGAATCAGCTTACTAGTCTTAACACTAATAACTTCTAACTCTTCACTCTTTAAAAAGTATATAACATCATTCTTATTATAAGAATAAAAATATCCAGTAATCTTTTTACCCTTACTATTACGAGCTACATATCTCCATGCTACCTTTTTAGATTCATACTCATCATTAATCTTATCAAGTACAAGACGATCTTTAACAGGCTCTTTAATTTTAACCTCTTTTTTACCACCTATTGGTTTATTTAATATATCGTGTATTCTTTTAGCTAACGTCACTTTTTCATTTTTCATATGACACCTACCCATACTATAATTAATTATAACATAAAATTATTTTTTATTAAACTTTTTTATTAAAAAACATATAATATTTTAGAAATATATATAAGGAGGCATCATGAACTACTATAATCCTTATTTTTATCAAATACCTGATATTAATCAAACAAGACCCGGCTTGTTTTCGAGATTATTTAAAAATAACAATATTTCTTTTTCTAAAATATTAAATGGTACACAAAAAATACTAGGAATTGCTAATCAAGCAATACCCCTAGTAAAACAAGTAGGACCTGTTATAAATAATACTAAAACTATGTTTAGAATAATGAATGAGTTTAAAAAAGGAGATAAATCTAGTAAAGATACTAAGCATAATAACATAGTAAATAAACAAACTAATAATTCAACCACACAAACTAATACTACCTACTCTACCAATAATGGTCCTACATTCTTTATGTAAAAAACCTAGTTTACAAAATAAACTAGGTTAATTTTATAGTAATAATTGGTATGGATTTTTATGAAGAGATATTAGTTTTAGAGAGAGTTATAACTGGGCGAACAGACCCGCTGTTGCTGTCGTATCAGCTGATGTAATTTCGCAAAGTGCCATCATTTCCGACAATCCAGACATGAGGAGACAAATCTCTATATTGACTCATCGTCCAATAATAATAATTGCTATTATATACCCAACTTGGCACGTCATCATTAACAGCTGGATTGCCTGCACTTGTTATATTCCAACTATATCCTAAATTATCTATTAAATAATCCATATTTATTATTCTTGCATCAAGTGCTTGAGCTGCTTGTGCATTCTTCCAAGTATCTACTACATATTTTACCTCAGACTGCGCATAATCTGTTGTACATCCTGTATCTACCCAAGAACCATTTACATATCCACAAGTTTCACTACTATAATATGCCATGCCTCCATAGCCATTTTGATTAGATGCTGTTCCTACTGAGCTATATGTATATCTATTTACATGTCCTACTCCATATTGATTTACTTCTGCTACAGTAAGCGGTTCTGCTTTTAATAATGCTACACTTGATCCTGTATCTTTGATTACATAATAATCTACATTATTATATCTTACTTGATACCCTATGTTATATGTTATTGCTCCATAATGATAATATCCATCAGTAAATTTAGAATCGGTTACATAAGTATTACCTACTTTACATTTAGATAACTATATATTATTTTGATAAACTACCTTAGTATCACATGATATTTCTTTTCCTGAATACTTAACATTTAATACGTCAAAGCTATTGGCTTTAGTTCCATTATCTAGTAAATATTCTGATGCAGCAAGTTCTACTGCATGTCCATACCCATCTACGCTTCTTTTTAAACTATTAATTTTACTCTTTTTTATTATATTCATAACTAATGGTGTTACTATTAACATTATTATTGCTAGTATTACCAATACCGCTATTAATTCAATTAAAGTAAATGCCAATGTCGTCAACTTAAGCGAATTTTGTTTATTTCTTCTATTTTTCTTCACTTTATTTTTCTCCTTTTTTAATATTTGTTATTTAAATTTTTCTCAATTTATAACGTACCATCCTTAAGTTGACAGCATTGAAGTAAATGCTTTTTTATTATTCATATAATCTCCTACCTTACATTTATTATCTATTAAAAATTAGATAGACTGTAACTAATTATATACTCTTGTATAACTGGTGTAATAATATATTTCAAAAATTCCCATTAATAACAATAAACATATAATTTAATCCTTCTCTATCTTTATAATTAAATTAAATTATATCATATATTCTAAAAAAAAGAAGCCTAAATAATATTCAAAAAAAAGAAGATATTATTTTAATTCATATCTTCTATTAACCTCATTAATTAAATTATTATAATAATTTATCTTATCTTTATATTTATCTGGTATCTTATTTAAAATATTAATATACTTGTTTTTTATATAATCTAAATAATTCTTATCATAATTAATACCTAATATATAATCATAATCAGTATAATCCTTTTTTCCATATTTAAATTTAATAATTACATATGGTTTATTATTTTCTATTATAAATATTTCTTTATCTATATAATAATTCATACTTACTATATATCTTCTTAACTTTTCTAAATGATTATTAGATGATATTATCAAATCATTAGTTATTTTTTTATTCAATATATTTATTATAGTATAACAACCCATACCAGAAATAATAATAGTATCACTTTTTTTTATATCAATATTATTAAGTCCATCAGTAACTATATAATCAATATCTAAATTATTTTTCTTAAAGTTATTAATAGCACACTTAATTGCCTTATCACTAATATCAGTAGCTAAGCATTTAATACCTTTTTTAGTTAAGTATATATCTAGATATCCATGATCACAACCAATATCTATAATACTTTTAGTAGTAACTAAAGAAGCTATAACATCTAATTTAGAGTTCATTATTCCTCCATATAATCTCTTAGTTTACGACTACGAGATGGATGACGTAATTTACGTAATGCTTTAGCTTCAATCTGTCTTATACGTTCTCTTGTAACTCCAAACATTTGTCCTACTTCTTCTAGAGTTCTAGGTTTACCATCTTCAAGACCAAATCTTAATCTAATTACTTTTTCTTCTCTTTCAGTTAGTGTTAATAATACTTCACTTATTTCATCTTTTAACATTTCATTAGTTGCAAATTCTTCTGGAGACATATTATGTTCATCTTTAATAAAATCTCCTAAATGTGAGTCGTCTTCTTCTCCAATTGGAGTCTCTAGGCTAACTGGATCTTGACTGATTTTATATATTTCACGTACTTTTTCAACACTAGTTCCCATTTTCTTAGCTATTTCATCTTCTGATGGTTCACGGTTTAACTCTAGAGTTAATTGTCTTTGGACTCTAGCTAATTTATTTATAGTTTCTACCATATGTACTGGAACTCTTATTGTACGAGCTTGATCAGCTATAGCACGCGTAATAGCTTGTCTAATCCACCAAGTTGCATATGTTGAAAACTTATATCCTTTTGATACATCAAATTTTTCAACTGCCTTCATTAATCCAATATTACCTTCTTGAATTAAATCTAGAAATAACATTCCACGTCCTACATATCTTTTAGCTATACTTACAACAAGACGAAGGTTAGCTTCAGCTAATATGTTTTTAGCATCTTCATCACCTTGCTCAATTCTATCTGCAAGCTCTAATTCTTCTTCCAAAGTTAATAATTTAATTTGTCCAATTTCTTTTAAATACATTCTAACAGGATCATTAATATTTAAATCCTTAGTAAGTTCATTATCTGATAGCATAAGTCTATCAGATTGATCATCATCTTGTTCATTTTCTGATACTATTTCAATATTATTTTCTGTTAAAGTATTATATAAATCATCTAAGCTATCTGCATCTAAATCAAGTCCTTTTAATGCATCAGCTAATTGTTCATAAGTTACAAAACCTGCTTCTTTTCCTTTTTTTACTAATTCTTCTTTTCTTTCATCAAATGTCTTAATTTCATTCATTACTCTCACTCCTAATTTTATATTCTATAGCTTTATTAGCTAATTCTATTTTTTTCTCTAAACTAACTTCCTCTTTTAATTCTTTTTTATATTTATTAGATAAAGTTTTATCATTATAACTTTTAATATTATTTAAATAATCAAGTATTGCTTCTTCATCATAAGAATCATTTAAATCCAAATTTAATATTTCACTTAATGCATTAATAGATATATCATCACTATTAATATAACTCATAAAATCAGCAACATCTATATATCCAAATTCTTTATAAAAACAATCTATCTTTAAAGCTAATTTTCTATATCTATCTGTAGGCATAAATGTAATTTTCTTCTCATAAATTTTTATAACATCTATACTTTTTAACATATAATATATTAACGCTTGCTCTGATTTTTCATATTTACTATATTTTATTATATTCTTTTTTATAGGTATTTTTATTTCTTTTTTCTTATCTAATTTAGATTTAATAAACTTAACATCTAAATTAGTTTCACTGGCAAGCTTATTTATACTAATTTCTTTTAATACATCATCATTTATAGCATTTATCTCTTTTATCATTTCATTCGCATAAAGCGCTAAATCTTCAGTTTTAGATAAATCAATATTTTTCTTTATAATACTCTCCTTATATTGCATTATATTAAGAGCATTATCTATTTTATCTTTAAATTTATCCCCATATTTAAGTATATATTCATCAGGATCTAAAGACTCTTCTAATCTAACTATCTTAGGTTCTATTGCAAGATTTGCTAACTCTTTGATTGCCGCATTAGTAGCCTTTTCACCAGCACTATCTCCATCAAAACATAAAATAATATTATTAGATAACTTTCTAAGCAACATAGCATGTTCTTTTGTAATTGCCGTACCTAGTGATGCAACTACATTTCTGTATCCCGCCTGATAAAGTCTAATCGCATCAATCTGTCCTTCTACTACAATTACAAATTTATATTCTCTTGCTTCTTTTTTAGCTCTATGATAATTAAATAATAATTCTCCCTTTTTAAATATAGGTGTCTCTTTAGAATTTATGTATTTACTATCATTTTTATTATTAGAATTATAAATTCTACCATTATATCCTACAATATTACCAGATAGATCATATAAAGGAAACATTATTCTATTACGATATATATCATATAGATTATATTCTCCTTCACTAACAAGACCACTTTTAATTAATGTTTTCTCATCATACTTTTTTTTAAGTGCATCTGTTAAAATACTAGCATTATTTAAAGACAAACCTATTTCAAACTCTTTAATTATATTATCATCAAGTTTTCTTTTTTTTAAATAATCTCTTGCTTCTTTTCCTTCTTTACTATGCAAATTGTTTTGATATAATTTAGATGCAAATTTATATATATCATATAAATCTTGATTATGATTCTTTCTATCTGATTTACCATAACTAAATTCAATACCAGATAAATCTGCACATTTTTTTACAGCTTCTAAAAAACTAACATTTTCATATTTTTCTATAAAAGTAAAAACATTACCAGACTCACCACATGAAAAACATTTATATATTTGTTTATCCTCAGCAACACTCATACTAGGTGAATGATCATCATGAAAAGGACATACACCAAAATAGTTTTTACCTTTTTTAGTAAGTGGCATATAACTAGATATTACATCAACAATATTAACACTTTTACGTATTTCATTAATAAGTTCATTATTCAAAATACCACTCCCTATAAATAATATACGACAAAACTTCAAAATTTCCTTTTTTATTTTACCAAAAAATAAAAAAATTGCACGCATTTTCGCACAATTTTATAAATTTACTAGTTTAGAGCCGATTTTTTTAGTGTTATAACTGGTCTTATTGTCAATAATCTATAACTGCCATGAAAACTATCTCCACCTACACCATCACTAACACTATATACCTTTTCCCAGTACCCATCACCTAATATACCATCATAACCAACATACCAAACATTATTATCAACTGAATCGTTTTTACTCATTGTCCAATAATAATAACCAGATAAAAAAACCAATATTTTCCATTTTTTCATAACTCTAAATAGCAATTATACTTATATTATTTTTTAAATGCAAAAATTAATATAGGTGGTTTGATGTATGATGTAAAGAGAATGAAGAACATTAGAGAAGATAATGATATAACCCAAAAAGAAATGGCTAAAATCTTAAATGTATCTAGATCTACATATTCATTATAGGAACTTGGTATTAACAATCCCCCATTATCATCATTATTTAAATTTGCAAATTATTTTAACTATAGTATTGATTATATTATAGGAAATTCTAATGATAAAAAAAGGAAAAATAGTACAAAGAATTAGATTTAAAAACATTAGGTAAAAATATTAAAAGAAAAAGAAAAGATAGTAATATCTCGCAAGATGATCTTGCAAAACTATTATCTGTAACTCAGCCTTGTATAGTCAGATACGAGAAAGGATTAATTGAAATATCTATATATAATTTATATATGCTTTCACATTATCTAAATATCCAAATTGAATAATTATTAAAAAAACTATTGATTAATCAATAGTTTTCTTTATAATATTATATTTTTCAAGTATTTCTTTATAATCACTTTCTTTAATATTTTTACTATTAAATATATCTTTTAGCTCTGTTATAAATTCACCATTTATTTTTTTACTTATAACTGGTGTATCTTTTAAAATATAACTAGCAACTTTACTTTTATTTATATCTATTTTAAATATAGGTAAACATAGTATTAATAAAATAATAAATGCATATATATAATACTCTATAAAGCCTAATACTCCACCTAGTATTTTTGAAGGTATTCCAAGTATAATTGTTGCATTTAAAATATGTTCAAACACTTTTGATACTTTAAGTAATAATATTAAAATAAATTTAAGTATCATAAAAAGAAGTGTAAATGATATAAATTTATATATTATTATACTTATATTTTTATCTAAATTTATAAAATTTAAATTATTAGCTAAAAAGTGCGCAAACATATCTTTAAATAAGTAAGCAATAATTATAATTAATATTGTTCCTATCATTTTAATTAATTGATAGGTAAATCCTCTTTTTGCGCCTATTATTACTCCCATAGCTATAAATATTAAAATAATCAATGACAAAATCATACTATCACCATGTAAATTATATTATAAAAATATGTAAAATAAAAGTATTTTTTTATAAAATGTGATAGAATAGTTCTGAGGTGCAATTATGAAAAAAAATAATGTTATTACATTTAGAGTATGTGAAAAAACACAAAAAATGATGGATGAAGAGCTAGATTGGTGCAAAAGAGAAAAAACTCCACCTTATGCGAAATTTCAAGCAAAGGATGGAGATACTGTAATTACCTTATATGAATCTGGTAAAGTTGTATTTCAAGGATCTGATGCTGATTTAGCTAGTGATTTTTGGATTACTACAGAAAGAATTAATAGTGGTAAGGTTGATATTAAAAGTTCATCATCTAATAAAAGTGATAAATTAGATAAGTCTATTAAAGTTGATCCTAAAATATATAATTCATCTAGTATTGGCTCTGATGAAGTTGGAACTGGAGATTATTTTGGACCTATAGTAGTAACTTCAAGTTATGTTAGTAAAGATAACATTAAATATTTAGAAGAACTTGGTGTTAAAGATTCTAAAAAATTAACTGATGATAAAATATTAGAAATAGTACCATTAATTATTAAAAAAATTCCATATAAGAGTGTTATTTTGTCTAATAAAGAATATAATGATAATTATAATAAAGAACTTAATATGAATAAAATTAAGGCTATATTACATAATAAGGTACTATATAGTTTAAAAGAAGAAATTAAAGATTATGATTATATTATTGTAGATGAATTTGCTAAAGACTTTATTTATTATAATTATCTAAGAAATAGTGTTAATGTTGTTAAAAATATTACATTTTTAACTAAAGGAGAATCTAAAAATTTAGCAGTAGCTGCTGCATCATTAATATCAAGATATATATTTATAAAAGAATTTGATAAACTATCAGATAAAGTAGGAATAACTCTTCCTAAAGGTGCATCTGATGTGGTTGATGAAGTTGCTTTTTCTATAGCAAAAGAAAAAGGTATAGAATACCTTAAAGATATAGCAAAACTAAACTTTAAAAACACTAAAAAGGTGGAAGAAATGTTAAAAAATCGATAATTTAATATCGATTTTTTATATACCTAAATATTCTTCTAATGTAATTGCTCTAGTATGAATTTCTGTTGCAACAGTAACTCCTACATATCTAATATGCCATGGTTCATAAGTATATCCTGTAATGCTTTCTTTTCCTTTTAAGTATCTAATTATAAAACCATACTCATGACAATGACTCGCAAGCCACATTCCTGCTGGAGTATCTCCATAGCCATAATCAATATTTCCAACATCAAATGCAAGACCTGATTGATGTTCTGAATGTCCTGGACGTGCTGAATATGTATCTGCAACCTCTACTCCATCAACGGCAACATAACTATTATATAGTGCTTTTTGTGTTGTATATGATCTAAATCCTGATAAAAGTGGCATGCTAAATCCTGCTGCACTAGCACCTTGTTGTAACAAGTTTAAAGCAGATGCTGCTTCTGGATTAACTCCAGGATTATAATCAGCAGGTAAAGCATATTTTTTATTTACAATTAAAATTCCATTAATATAAGTAGGTTCTGATTTCACAATTACATCATTATATCCTGATGATTCTTTTTTTACGACAACTGGTTTTTCTTTTACTTTAACTTTTCTTACACTTTCTGTTTTATTACCACTAGAATCAGATACTGTATATTTTATTTCATAATCCCCTACTTTAGTATTATCTAAATTAGATTCAATCTTTACTTTATCAGTAATATCTTTATCATAATTATCTATTGCACTATATCCTGGTTCTTCAAAATTATCATTAACGTATACTTCAATATCTCCGCCTTCTAATCTAATTTCTGGAGATACTTTATCTACTACTTTAATAGTTCTATATATACTTTTACTTTTAAATAAATACTTAATTGTATATTTTATTTTATACGTTCCAACCTTTTTAGTATTTACTTTACCACTTATTTTTATTTTTTTATCTAAATTAGATATTAAACTATTAGCTTTTGCCTTCTTCTCATTATACTTATCTTCTAAGTTTAGTGTATATTCTTTATCTCCTACTAAATAAATTGTTAAAAACGGATTATAAAATGCATATAAAATAGAAAGTACTATAATTAATAATATACTTATTATTATAATTATTATTTTTTTCATATTGACCTCTTATATTCTAAAAGAAACTAGATATCTAGTTTCTAATATTGACTTGTTGTATTTGTGGTATCATTTTTATCAAGTACAACAAATGATGTTGCGATATATCTTGTTTGATGTGTACCTGTTGAATCAATCGGATCATTAATTGCACAGTAGGCATTTGTAAAATAATCTGTACAAGGAGCATTCCATTCTTGTTTTGCAACTTGTTTTGGTAGTACTATAACGCTTGATGTTCCACCATCTAAATTAGATGCATTAACAGCTCCATATCTTTCCATTATATCTGTTAAATCTCCCATAGTTGCACCTTTAGTTCTACTTGCATTACTATCAACTACTAGGAATAATACAACACCATCTTTACGTTGACCAATTGCACTTCTAGCACCAATTCCCCAACCACCGTTTCCGCTGATTTTAGATGATACACCATTTACAATTAAGAATGGACCCCAAGATACAGCATTAACAACACCTTGATTAAGTGCTTCTTTTGCAGTATTTACTTTAAGTAACATAAGTGTTCCATCTTCTGTAAATCCAACTACACCTCCGGAATTAATCGCAAGGCCATATTCGTTATTTGTAACAATTTTTCCATTTGAAATAGTTATTCCAGTAGGAGTTCCTCCCCAGCTACTTCCACCTGGATCTAAAAATCCACCACCATTAATAGCTAAAATACCATTATTTCTCTCAGCCATCTTAGTAACATATTCTCCACGTGATCCAAGCTCTTTAGTATACTCTACTTTTATCATAGTAGGATCATATACTGCAGCTAAATATGCAGGCATACCTGCTACTTCTAATTTTATTATTTTATACTGTTCTCCTTCTTCATGTTCTAATATTTGCCTTTCATATTCATCTTTATATTTTTTAGTTACTTCCTTAGTAATTAAATCTTTGTCAGTAGATTCTCCACTTTCAACAATATAATTTTTACTCATTATTTTATTTATTTCTGAATCACTATAAAACCATTTACAATATTTTTGATGATCCATAGTTGGCATTGCAGTTGTAATTAACCACTCTTTAAAACCAGTAAATGGTCCATATAGTGTAAATATAAATCCAGTAAAACCACTACATGCACATATTAAGAAAAGAGCTAATAATACTCTTCTTGTATTATCTTTAAATCTTTTATGCATTATTAATCTAATAATAAATATTACAAATAAAATAAATATTATAATTAATAATAAAACAAGTATTTTTTTCTTTCTTACATATAAAATATCTATGTAATTCCAAAACTCAAATACATTTAAAAGAACAATCATGCTCAACATAAATAATGATAAAATTATTGTTGTAATAGTAAGTTTAACATTAAATTTGTGATTACCCTTTTCTAAATCTCTATGAGTTATTTTTAATACTATTGATACTATAGTAGTAATAAAAGTTATTATTGCAATTACAATAGATACATAATTAAATGGTTTTTTTACTAGTAATGTTGAATGAGTTGATATAATAAATAATGATGAAAATAAGAAAAATGATATTAATGATATTGCAAAAATAATATTATATTTTTTATGTGGTTGATATTCAACACTTTTAGTTCTTTTTGGTTTATCATTATCATCAATTAAGTCTTTTACATCATCTTCTATTTTATTATCAATTTCTTTTTTTGCTTTATCAAGTCTACTTAATCTCGTACCATTATTATTTAAAAGTGGATTATTCTTGTTTCTTTCATCATCTCTTTCTAAATATTTATTAATTTTTTCTAATTCTTCTTCATAATTCTTTTTCATAACAAACCTCTATTCACAATTAAATTAATTATATCAAAATATTATATTTTTTTAAATATATTTTATTACAAAAGTTAAATACATGTAAATAAAAAGTAAATTATGTATAATAAAAAAATGTTAATATTTTCTTAACATTTTTATCTTTTCTACAGTTTCTTTCTTTGCATTAAGTAGATTTCCTATTGGTTTATCTTCATTAATATTACAAATAATATTAGCAAGCTTCATAGAGCAATCAACTTCTTCAAACCATGGCTTATTTTTTATTTCACTTGGAACATAATTTAAATTAGTTACATATAATTTATCAAAAACACCATTTTTATATGCTTCATCAAACATTTTATATCCTTTTGTAAAAAGTCCAAAAGTAGCAACTAAGAAAACTCTATCAACCTTCATTTTTTCTTTTAATTGTTTTGCAGAATCTAGTATTGATCCTCCTGTTGCAATCATATCATCAACTATTATTACATCTTTTCCAACTATATCTCCGTCAAATAAAAATTTATGTTTCTTAATTGGATTTAATCCATCTTCTACTTTACTATAATCTCTTTGTTTATAGAATACTCCAAGTGGTAATCCTCCTAAAATACCTGCATAAAAGTTTGCTCTTGGAATTGCTCCAAAATCAGGGCTGCCTATCATTGATTTTTCAAAATCAAAATATTCTTTTTCAATTAAATTTAAAATAATATCATCACTACAATAAAAATTATTAATAGGCATTTGCGGTGATGCATTATCACAGGCAGATTTATTATGAACATCTGCTGTAATTATTTCTGATACACCATAATGTTTTAATTCACCAAGAGCCATAGCTAAATCAAGAGATTCTCTACCATTTCTTTTATCTTGTCTTGACTGATACATATAAGGCATACCTACAATTACTCTTTTTGCATGTCCACAAGTTGCATTGATCATCCTTTTTATATCCTGAAAATGTTCATCAGGCATCATATGGTGAAGTCCAATTTGAGAATCATATGTAACTGAATAATTAGAAACATCACTTAGAATAAATACATCTTTTCCTCTAATTGAATCTTCAAATATGCATTTTCCCTCACCATTGTTGAATCTAATTAAATCTGGTCTAACAATATAGTCACATCTAGTTTTTTTTATTTTATTAATATTTGTATTAATTTTTCTACCTACTTCAATAAAATTATCAGGAATGATTAACTTTAAATCACTATCTTTTTTAAATCTTAAAGTATTAATATAATTAAGCATTTTATCAAAAAACATACTCTTAAAACCTCCTACTATTACATATTAATTTTATAATATTAGTTATTTGAATGTCAATAAAAAAGACAAATTTTTTATTTTTTGTCTTCTTTATTTAATTTATCTTTATTTTTATTTAATAAGTAAATAATTAAAATAGTTACACATACAACAATAACAAATAGCGCAAAATATATGATAATATTATCTACAGTATAAGGATTAGATGTATTATTATTACTATTAGTATTATTTGAATTACTAATTCCACTATTTGAAATACTATTTCCGTTATTACCACTATAATTATTTGAATTATTTGGTCTTATTGATGATGTTTTTACAACTATAATTGGTCTTACAGTAGCAATATCATATACTGGTACATTTTTAAATGTACGACTTCCTGAATATACTAAATTTCCATTAGTATCTAGTGCCCAATAAGATATTCCAAGTTCATAAAAGCTACTATCTACTTTATCAGTAATTACATAATTACCATCACTTAGTACATAACCACCATTTACAAGTTGTTCAATAGTCATAATACTATATTCTTCACCAGGTTTTAAATTGCTTGAATGATTTCTAGCCCATGCATCGATTACAATCTTAACATTTGATGAATTATAGTCTGTCTTACATCCAGTAGAATCAGTATTATTACAATTATCACCTGTATAATATGGGATAGCACCATAACCATTTGTGTTTGTAACACTAATTCCTGTATTTAGCGCAACAATATCATCATAAGTTAATGGTTGCGATTTTACAAGAACTGTATAACCACTAACATTTGATGGTATAGCATAAAATGAAACTCCTCCATATGTTATTAAACTACCAGGAGTAACTACTTGACTAGTTCCTTGACTAGATCCAGAATTACCAGATTGTTGATTAGAATTATCATCTACATTTTCTAAGTGATAAAACATATAACTTCCCGTTTTTTTACCAAATTGATAATATCCTGTTGATGATTTTGAATCTTTAACTATTGTTCCATTTACGGCACATTTATTTAAATATATACTACCGTCCATATTAACTGCTACATCACTACATACAACTTTAGCTCCTCTATATTCTACAGTAATATCTTCAAAGCTAGTTGGAAAATCTTGATGATCTAGCAAATATGAAGCAACTCCTATTTCAACTGATCTTCCATATGCATCAATACTTCTCATATCTGCAGATACTTTAGATTTTTTTATAATATTCATAACTAGTGGTGTTACTATTAATGATATTATTGCTAGTATTACTAATACTGCTACTAGTTCTATAAGTGTAAACGCTCTTTTCTTTTTCATACACATCTCCTATCTTCAATCATGATTATAGCATATCATATATACTTTTTCAAGAAAAAAATATTTAAATAAAAAAACTGTAGTGAATTATTAAAAAATCACAACAGCATTTTTAAAAATTTAATTATGAATTATTTTCTCTTCTATAAAGTATCAAATAAAATAATGTTACAGCATCAATTACTAAACCAATATCAGAAAATGTTTTTGTAGTAATAATATTAATAACACCACTTACTACACTAAGTACTAAAAGTACTAATAAAAGTGTACCTTTACTTTTGCCATCTGCACATCTACTTATTAGATAAAAATACCATAAATCAAACAATGCACTAATTGCTAAAGAAATAATTAAAAAGTTTTTTACACTAATATCACCTATAGATATAGATGCATCAGATATTGCCTTTTCGAATGCTTCTGATATGCTAGGCACAAATAATACTAAAGCACAAAAGATTAATGCTAAAATAGCATATATGGCATACACAATGCGCATTCCTTTAAACACTGTCTTATTAGGTTTTCTACTTATACTAGTTACCTCTTTAGATAAAGTCAAGTATTTATTGATATTTTTTCGATTATTTATCAA
>CAMKGA010000020.1 GCA_946412015.1 uncultured Caryophanales bacterium | reverse complement strand
TCGTTCGACTTGCATGTCTTAGGCATGCCGCCAGCGTTCATCCTGAGCCAGGATCAAACTCTCCAAAAAATATTTATTTATTATTTTTGAATAATTAATTGTTTGTCCTAACTAATTGTGAATTGACATTTTGCTCAGTTTTCAAAGATCATTCTTGCGCTTTCACAAGAAGCAATTCGATTATATCAAATAGAAATTAAGTTGTCAATACTTTTTTTGATTTTTTTTCACTTTCTAATTTTGATATAATTGCTTACAAGAAGCAGAAAATATTTTATTAAAATCTAAAGAACGTATTACCATTCTTCAATTTTAACATTTTAAATTATCAGCCTTTTTTCGACTGCCAAATTAATATACCAAACTAAATTAAGATTGTCAATATCTTTTTTTACTTTTTTTCACTTTTGGTATAAATTTTTGTGCAATTTTTCGACTGCCAAATTAATATATCAAACTAAATTAAGATTGTCAATATCTTTTTTCACTTTTTTTCATTTTCTTGTTTTATATTGAAATATTCATGCATATACTTTACATTTTCTTCTTTGTTAAACATTTCTTTCATACTATTATATTCATCTATTAATTCATACATAGAACCATTAATTACTTTATCTAAATCTTGAGAATAATTCATCTTCTTTTTATGATATTCATATTCTAATTTATCTAATATCTTATAATCTCCTTTTGGAAATACTCTTAAATCTAAATCATAATCTATATATTTTATCGTTCCTTCTTCTATTATAAACGGAGAAGCTATATTACAATAATAGTATATTCCATTTTTTTTCATTTGTGCAATAATATTAAACCATTTATCTTTAAAAAAATACATTACTGCTGGTTCCTTAGTTCTCCAAGTTGTTCCTTCGGCTTCTGTTACTAGTGTCTTATTATTACCAAAAACCATATAATCTTTTTTTACATCTAATAATACAGCCTCATCCCAAGCTCTATGTATTTTTCCATCATGTTTATAACATTGAATCTGATATAAATCGCCAATAAACATTCTTTTCATACAACCACCATAGCTATTATACCATATAAAAAAAGAAAAACAATACAATCATTTTTCTTTACTTTTTATAAGTTCTATCACTTTTTCTAGCTGTTTATCTTTCTCCACATCATCTAAATCTATTTCATAATCAGGAATTATTCCTTTTGTTTCATTTACCCAATGCCCTTTAGGTGTTAACCATTTCTTTGTTGTTATTTTATAATTTTTATCTTCATTTATTGGAACCATTTCTTGGACTGTACCTTTTCCATAAGTTTTCTTCCCAACAAATTTAGAATTTAAATTTTCTTTAATTGATGTAATTAACAACTCTGATGCTGATGCACTATTTTTGTTTCCTAAAAGATAAATATCATATTTTTTATTCTTTGTTGCTTTTCCATACGACTTAACTGTTTTTTTATTTGTCTTAAGTTGATAAATAATTTGATCTTTAGTTAATAATTTTTCAAGAATAGTCTCAACAGTACTTAAATACCCGCCAGTATTATCTCTTACATCTATTATTAATGCATCAATATTATCCTTTTCTAATTCTATTAATTTTTTATTGAATTGTGATGATGTATTATTTGCAAATACACTTATATATATATATCCAATTTTTTTATTATCTTCTTCTATTACTTTTGACGATACAGAATCAATTGTAACATTACTTTTCTTTATTTTTATATTTTTTTCTTCATCATTTCTTTTTATAATTAATTCAAAATCATCTGATTCATTTTCAAGTACATATGAACTAAATTCTTTAATGCTCATTTCATTTACATCTTTGTCGTTTATTTTTTCAATAACATCCCCTTCTATTATTCCAGCATCAGAAGCAGGAGAATTATCAAACACCCCTACAACAGTTATATTATTATCTTCATTTTTAGCAATAGCAAACCCTAAACCTTTATATCCACCATTTAAAGATATATTAAGGCTGTTTGAATCGTTTTTATCTAAATATACGGAATATGGATCATCAAGTGCTTCCATCATTCCAGCAATCGCATCATCGATCAGTTTACTCTTATCTATCTTTTTATAATAATTATCTATAATATAATTATAATTTTTTTCAAATCTTTCTATATATATATCTTTTTCTATATCTTGATTATTATTTTTGCTATTTAAATTATATCCTACAAAAAAACTAGCTAAACAACTTGCAAACAGTAATAATACCGCTTCTACAATACCAACTGTATATTTTTTATTCTGATATTTCAATTTTTTTATCATTAAATCACCATCCAACTAAATATTAGTTTAACATACATTAAAATTTATGTCTATAATATTTTTTTAAGACTATTTTTTTATTTTCACACAATATTTATAAAATATGATAAAATAAATTTACGGAGGAATTATGAAAAGATTTACACAGAGGGATGAAGAATTTATATGTGAAAATTGCAATAAAAAAGTGGATAAATTAGTATATTCATCAAGAGATCACTGCCCTTATTGCCTGTATTCTAAACATATTGATATAAACCCAGGAGATAGATTAAATAATTGTCTCGGATTATTAAAACCTATAGATATAGAGAAATATAAAAAATCATATAAAATAATATATAAATGTGAAAAATGTGGTCAAATTCATAAAAATTTAATTGCAATTGATGATGATATGGATACTATCATCAATTTATCTGTAAAAAGTTGAAAAAAAGAAATATAAAACATTTTTGCTATATTTCTTTTTTAATTAGATTTTGGCCAAATATCTTCTTCTTTTATTTCTTTTTTAATTTTAATGTCTGGTAGTTCTATACTTTCTAAGTCATCTATTTTATCAATATGAACTGAATCAACTTTTATATTTTTTATATCATTTATAAGATCATCGTTAATAAAATGTTTTTTTGATATAACTTTATCAAAATCTAAATCAATATCTTCAACATCCAATTCATCATAATCTAATGTTTCTTTTTCTTCATTATCAGTTTTTTCTTTTTCGTTTAATTCTATTATTTCTTCTTTAATTTCGTTTACATCATCATTTTTATTATTATCTAAATCATAATTATATATTTTTTTATTTTTAGTTTCATTCTTTTTATTTTTTCTATTCATTTCTTTATCAATTAAATATGATAAGATAACAAGCATTATTAATATAAATGCAATTAACAAAACCGCCCAATATCTACCTATAAAATTCATTAGCCACCTCTTTTTTATTTATTCTTCTATATAATGTTCCCCTTTAAAAGGATCATACGAAATTAAATCAGGATAATTTTGTTGTCTTAAAACTTCATATATCATAATCGCAACACAATTAGATAAATTAAGTGCTCTTATATTAGAGTTAATTGGAATCCGAAGACATCTATCTATATTTTCTTTTAATATTTCTTTTGGAATCCCAGTACTTTCACGTCCAAATATTAAATAAATATTAGATTTTTTATCACTATAATCAAAATCACTGTGAGTCTTTGTTCCATATCTACTTAAATAATAAAATTCTCCATGATTTTTTTCTAAAAATTCTTTATAATTTTCATACACATAATATTCACATTTTGGAATATAATTTACTCCACTTCTTTTCACATATTTAGAATCTAGAGAAAAACCTAAAGGTTTAATCAAATGCAATTTAACACCAGTCCCTGCACAAGTTCGCATAATGTTTCCCGTATTTTGTGGAATTTCCGGCTGATATAAAACAATATTAATCATCTAATATCACCAAAATTTATCCCTTCAACTGTTTCAACAGATAAACTATAATATGCATTTTTTACTACAGAATCATCTAAGATAATGATTACTGGTAAATTATATTCATTTATATGTGTATTATACTTTTTATTAAATTGCTTGTAGAAATCTTCTGTAAGTCCATTTTTATCTATATAAATTAAATTATTATATAAATTATGTTCAACTATTTTTTCTTTAAAAACTTTTTCCTGATCTTCTATTACAGTATTATATTTATCTGAAATGTAAATAATAGTCGATGAATTTTCTTGTAAATAATCAAAAAGTTCTCTACTACTTATATGCTTAGCATATTTATAAAAATCACTAGTTGGTTTTAACATGTTGTTATAAAACTTTGCAAGAAAGAAAGTTACAATTACTACAATAACAATCATTCCAACTAAAATAAAATAATTTTTTACAGGTATTTTCTTCATTGTACCTCCCTTATTCATTAAATTAATCTTCTGGTTCTTTTACATCTTCTAATTTTACAATAGGTAAAACTATGCCTTCTGTTAAACATAAATCACTATACTTTTCCCTAAATTTAGTAAGCTCTTTAACAATAGCATCTGGATAAATACGTTTACTATTTTTAATCGCATTATATACATCAAGTAAATCAACAGATGTTTTATTCTCATATAATGCATTAGAAAATGCAGCCGTTAGTACAGAAAAACAAATATCTGGATACATTGCTCCTAGTCCATAAACTCTTTTGTATGGATTTGTAGCTTCAACTATACTGTGCAATAACATACCTATAATGTAATCATTATATTTAAATTTTATACCAGTTTTACTTTCAATTTTTGGAAGACTTCCCATTAATATTTTAACAACTGTATTTTCATCAGGTTCTTGAACATCTATTCTATCAAATCTTCTTAAAAAAGCTCTATCCCTTACAACATATGTATTATATTCAATATCTGTTGTTGCACCTATTAATTTAACATCTCCTCTATCAATAACCGGTTTTAATATATTGGCTAAATCCATTGGATTATCTGTTTTTGCACCTATTAATGTATGTACCTCATCAATAAACAATATTAACTTAGATACCTTCTTTAACTCATTAACTAATACAGAAATTATTAATTCTTCTTTACCTCCATAATTTATTTTTCCAACTAACGAAGAAGAATTAATTTTAACAACATTATATCCCATTAAAGCATTAGGAACCATATTATTTTTAATTCTATATGCTAAACCTTCAACAATAGCAGTTTTACCAATTCCTGCTTTACCAACTAATAACCCTGATTTTTCAGGAGTTAATAAAACTATAATCAATTTTTTTATTTCATCATCTCTAGCAATCGCTGGGTCTGTTATATATTCTTTTAAAGTTAAATTTTCTCCATAACTTTCAAGAATACTAATTCCACTAAAATCCATATTATTCATTTTATGACTTGCCTCCATAATAATTATATAACAATTAAAAAAAAAAGAAAAGAAGTATTAAAAATTTTCTTCTTTAAATATTATCAGTTGGTCAGGCATAAGATATATTTTTTTATTCTGTCTTTTAATAGTATCATAATTAGTATTAAAACTATCAAGAACAAAATCTAAGGTATCACCCTCTTTTGTAACGTAAATATTTGTTCCATCTGTAGGTACCATTATTTGTTGATTTGGATATAAATAATCATCGATTTTAATACCATTTATACTTGCCAAATCTTGCGCACTAATATTATATTCTCTAGCAATTTGGTATAAATTATCACCTGATTTTACAATATATGTAAAAAATGAATCATTAGAATTTGCAGGAACTACAATATATGAATCTACATTCATATCAATATTACTATTAATATTCATAAGTTCATCTACCGTAGTATTTGTTTTATTTGCAATAGTATCTAATGTATCACCAAACATTATCTTATAAACACTATACATTTTTATCACCTAATATAAATTATGATAGATTTTATTTTTTGTGATAAATAAATTATTTTTTCATATATTTATTATGAGAGAGGGATATATGAAAAAAAATCTACCTAAAGTATTTCAAAATACTATTAATAAAGAATTAAAAAATAATGAATCTATATATTATAGTTTAAGTAAAAATGACAATGTAGTTATTAATAAAAATGAAAAAAATGATTATGAAGAAATAGTTAATAATAGTAATATTGAAAAAAAAATAAACGATATATTTAAATCTTCTAATTATATTTATAAGGCAAAAGTAGATATAAAAACATCAAATAGTACTATTAACACTAGAATAATTGGTAGAAACAAGGAATATATAATAACTTTTGACAATAAAAAAATACCTATTAAAGATATAATAGATATTAAAGAAACTAAATAATTATGTTTCTTTTTTATATACATTCTACAAATGTATCTGGCAAACATCTAAGTGCACAACAACATTTTAAATCCATTGTAAAAAATGAATTTGTTGCAACATAAGGTATTGTAGCACTAGTAGTAGGATCTGTATTGTCTGCAAGAACTCTAAAAGTAGCACAACATCCGTCTATTTTTTCTACTCTAAACACGTTTGAACAAGTTACTCCTTCTTCTCCACATACAACATTTTCTCTTGTTGTTGGCATAGTCCAAGGTGTTCCATTTCCAAATGCAGTATACAAAACTACTGGCCTAGTATTACAATTTAGAGTGCTTGTGCCACATCCTAAAAAACCTCTATCGCATGTTTCTAAGCATGAATCATTACAATCAGCATTTTTTTGAAGAATATTTATCACAGATAAAATTTCTGATATGCAGCAACTATTGTTTTTATCATCATTATTACAGTTCATATATATAACCTCCTATTCCCTAATATAAAATATTCAAATTGTTACATTTAGTGTATTTTAATAACCCAATTGATTATTTTCTTTTTTTTTTGTAAAATAATAATGGAAGTGAATATATGGACTGTATAAAAAAAGATAAAGAATATTATATAACCATGAAAAACAATAAAAAAATACCTGTTAGAAAATTACAACTTGAAGTATTATCCATTATGGATGCAATTCACCAGGTATGTGAAAAGAATAATATTGAATATGCGCTCATTGCAGGATCAGCACTAGGAATTGTAAACTATAAAGGTTTTATTCCATGGGACGATGATATGGATATATGTATAAAAAGAAAAGATTATAAAAAGTTTATAAAAGCTATGGAAAAGGACTTAGATGATAAATTCTATTTTCAATGCTTCCAAACTGATAAAAGATATAATGTTTTAATCCCAAATATGAAAGTAAGAAAAAAGGGAACTTGTATAAAAGAAAAAAACTTTTTACTTAAAAACAGATGTAAAAGTGGAGATGGTATATTTGTTGATGTTGTAGTATATGATAATATTGCTGATAATAAGTTTATAGATGAATTATATAGAACATATGTGAAATTATTAATGCCAATAATGGTACTTTTAGATAATTTACATATACCAACTACATTACTCAAAAAACTAGTAGAAAGAATTGCTATTAAGTATGGAGAAAAAAATAAAAATAGCAAGTATACATCTCAAACAATTGCAATACCTTGGGAAAAGTTTTTAAAAGAACCTGTTTTTCTAAAAGAAGATGTATATCCCTTTAAAAAATATGAATTTGAAGGCAGAATGTTTTATTCTTATAATAATATTGAAAAAGTATTAAAAGAATGGTACGGAGATAATTGCTTAAAAAAATGGAATGGAAAAGAATGGGAAGAAACTTTACCTGTTGAAAAAAGAAAACCAAAACATACTGTAGATATTAATTTAGAAGGAGATTTTTTAAATGAAAAATAATATTACTTTTTGGATTTTTATTGGAATAATTTTTATAGTTGCTTCTCTTTTAATATTAAATGACCATAGTTTTAATCTAATGGGTATTGGTTTTATAATAATTGGATTATGTTTTTTAATAGCAGTAAATCAAAAAAATTGATTTACTTTTTTTATTAATATATATCCTAACATTAAAAACAATATATATATTGGTATCATTTTAAAATTTATATTAACACTTTCTATCATAATTATAATGGTACTATAAGTAATACCTAAAATAGCATTATTTGCTTGATATTTATATTTTTTTATTATAATACCTACTAATTTAATTGACACAATAAGTCCTATAACAATTCCTAAAGAAAAAGGTAATATAACTTTTAAATTATTATAAAAGGTGTAAATATGTGAAAAAATATATAATACTTTATCATACATTTTAATTGACATAAGTAATGCAGTACCACTTACACCTGGTATTATTGATGAAACGGATTCTATAAAGCCACTCAAAAAGTATAGAAAAAATATATTATTACTAATATGAATATTAAAATTTATTTTGCTAAATGAATACAAAAGAACAAAACTAATAAATGATATATACCAATATTTTTTTTTTGATAAAACTCTTATATCTTTTATACTTCCTAGAATAAGGCCAATAAATATAAATATAATATATGAAAAATAGTTATTAAAAAAATAATATAATAACTGACTACCAAATATTATTGATATTAATATTCCAATTAATATTTTCAATAAAAATATAATATTATTTATGTCTTTTGTAATATTAAAAAATGAATTAATGCATCTTTCGTATATACCAAGGCCAATTGCTAATATACTTCCACTTACACCTGGAATCACTTTACCTAATCCTACTATAATTCCTCTTAATATATCCTTCATAATAAATTATATTAAATTTAAATCTATTTATTCTCTCCAAAGTATCCATTATGTACAAACATCGTTTCATTAACAATTATAAATGCATCTTTGTCTACTGATTTAATTATTTTATATAAATTATTATAGTGTTTACTATCTATTTCGACAAACAAAAGATACTTGTTTTTATTTTTTCCTTCTAATTTTAAAATAGATACTGCCATAGAAGAATCTCTTATATAATCTACTAATTTTTGAACATTATAATCTGTTATTATTTGAACTTCATACTTAGTATTTATAAATTTTTTAGAAATAATCCCACCAATATATGTTCCAGTTGCAAAACCAAGTGCATAAGATATAACTATAAAAATATTAGAATTACTTGTAGATAAAGCTTGTTCAACTACTAAAAACCATACTGCAACCTCAATAAAGCCTAATATACTTCCTATTAAATTCTTTCCTTTTACAACAATAATTGTTCTAATTGTACCTAGTGAAACATCTATTATTCTTGCCAAAAAAATTTCTATACACAATATTATAATATGCATATTATCACCATTTTTAATATAAACAAAAAAATTAGTGTTTATTCACTAATTTCTTTTAAATATGAATTAATTTCTGTAGATCCACTCTTATAATCTTCAATTTTACCGTCTTTAATCTTAAATAAAGTTTCATCAGATATTTTTAATTGTTTAATATCATTAACTATATTACTTTTATCTGATATAAATTTTTGATTAAATGCCTCATCCATATTAATCATAAATACATTTAAATGATTATCTTTTTTATTATACTTACTAATATATCTGATGTATATACCTTTTAAGTTACTATTATCCTTATAGGCTAAAACGTAATATTCATCATATTTTCTATCAAATATTTGTCCAAAAATAATTTTTTCTGTTTGAATTACAGACTCTTGTTGCTGTGTATCATCTTGTTTATGATCAATTACATAATTAGTAATAAAATAAAAACCTACTAGAACTATTATGATTACTATAATCCAAGCAATTAAGTTTTTAAATTTAAATGTATCTTCATTATCATTGATTAAAGGCGCCTGATATTTATTATTTCTACTCATCCAATCACCAAAGCTATTATATCATATAAACTATTATTTTTAAATATTATTTTTCAATTTGTGCAACTGACATTGATTCGGCTATTTTAACTAATTCATTAGAAGATAAAACTTCAGATGTAACATAATACTCTTTATTATTATCAATCCAAGACACCTCATTTTTACCTACTGCTCCGACTTTATCTAATACCATAACAGGATCAGCATTTAAAAAATTAATACTATCATTATTTAAAGGTGATTGCATTAATGTAAACGGACTATTACCTGAGAATGTTAAAATTGTTCTACTACCATTATCAAGTTTCATTACATCCTGAGTATTCAAATAAGTGTTTAAAGGAACATACATTGGATACAATATCTCATCATTAGCACTTGTAGTTTTTGTATTTGTTTCTTCTTTATTATTATTTATATTATCTGTATCATTTGTATCATTTTTTATTTCACTTTTTTTTTCATCTTTATTAGTATTTTCATTTTTCTTTATATTGTTTTTCTTTAAATAATTATCAACTACCTTAAAATAATTATCATCAAAATGATTATTTATTTTAAATTTATTTACTTTTAATACCATTATATTATTATTATTATCATCTATTACTTCTACTTTTTTTAATATTAAATTTTTAGTTAAATATACTTTTTGTTTTATTAAGTTTTTATCATTTATATAATTAACTTTTGATTCAAAAATATAATTATTATTTTTTTCTTCAAATTTTAATTTTGCATCATTTTCTAAATCAGCTATTATTGGTTGTAATAGATATATCTGTGAATTGTTATATGGCCATTCACTTTGAAATTTAAAACTTTTATTAAGTGATGGTGTTACAACATAAACTCCATCTTTATTTCTAATAATAATTTGTTCATGACCATTAGTTTTATTAGTAAGACTTACTCTATAATTATCTTCTTTCATATAAGCTGATTCCAGTTTATATGTATATAAATCCTCATTTCTATATATTTCTAATGTTCCTTGCATTAAATAATTATCATAACTATCAACTTTTTTACTCCATTCTTTTAAAATACTATCTTTACTATTCTTGCCACATCCAGCAAGTAATATTACAAACATCAAACCAAAAATTATTTTTTTCATTTTTCACCTCTTGTTTCAGTTAATTATATTTACTTTCCTTGCTAATTATGAATAAATTATTTATTTTTACACAAAATATAAATAACTGAAAGGAGAATATAAATGGAAACTTTACAAAAAATATGTTTAATTTTTACAATTATTGGCGCAATTAACTGGGGTTTAATTGGAATATTTGACTTTAATTTAGTTGAAGCAATATTTGGTGCAGATATACTTGCAAGAATAATATATTCAATTGTTGGTATAACTGGATTAATTAATATTGGTATTTTGTTTAATCATATTGAAAACTAAATGTTATATCTAGTATATTTAATACTAGTTTTTTTTATTTATATTATTATAATTATGTCTTTTTTTAATCAATATATACAAAAAAAGCATTGGATATACCCAATACTTAAATCAATTAATTAGTTCTTGAAAGTTTTACTTTAACTTTAGTTTTCTTAGCAACATAAGTAGCAAGAGTATTTGTACCTTTTACTTTTACATTTAACTCGTGTTCTCCTTCCACAAGTCCAGTTAAATCTACATATGCAGTAATATCTGATGCTTGAATGCTGTCTAATACACTTTGCGCACCCTTTACCTCAACTTCAATAACTCCATTATTTTCATCAATAGGTTGAGCTACTAAACCTTCTGGTGTGTTTATACCAGTTAAATTTATTGAATAAACATTAGATTTAGCGGCAACATCAGTAACATCTATTTTTACTTTTATATTATTTTGACTCATAGTTCTAACACCTGTAGGTTTTGGGATATCTACATCAAGAGTTGTACTACTATTTAATTTAGTTACATCTACATTTATATCAATATCATTAATTGCATTAATAATACTACTTGTACCATATATTGTTACTTTATTAGATGAGAATGAATAAGAACTAATAGCTTTTCCAAAAGGCATAGAACCATTTGGAATGAAGTTTAAATTTACCTCTTTACTTGGTGCGGATATTTCAATATCAGCACTTATAGTTTCAGGAACAAACTCAACATCAACAACATTTCCTGTTTTATCATATGCTTTTAATTTTACATTTTCTATAGTTTGTTTTCCAGCTTGAACATTTGGCAAATCTTTAATATCAATTAACGCTTTTACTGAGGCAACTTCATCTAGTTTATATTGTGGCCCGCGAATTGTAACCTCATCTTTTACTAAATCAACTTTATCAATAACATATTTTTTATTAAGTACATCTTCATTTAAAATATCGTATGAAAGTTTTTTACTGTCAGATACTTTTTCATATATTATAACTGTTGCAACAGATGGATTAACACTATATTCTATACTTTTAGAACCATGTTCGTATTCTATATTTACTTTATGAGTACCTGGTTCTAATCCAGTAAGATCAACTGTTACACTATGATTAGATGACTGTTTTGCAATATATAAATCAGCTTTACTGCCAATTAAAGTAACATCTACAGTCTCAGGCAATCCTTCAACAACATATGCTTCTTCATTATATACTACATTTACAGATTGACCTTTAAATACTTCTGCACTACTATCTGAAAATTTAATAATCTGCTGATCGACTGCTATAAATATTAATATAGCCATAGCAAGCGATATAAAAAGTAATGCTGTAGGCTTTGTAAATAACGTTTCAAATATTTTTCCATTTTTATCTTTTTTACCAGTTATTTTATAAATAAGTTTAGTTAGAGGCATAACAATAATACTATCAATAATTTTTAAAAAACCATTTCCTATTTTTTTAAATATTTTCACTTTCGTCATCCTCCTCTACTATTATAGATTTTTTTGGACTTAACTCTTCTAAAAGAGTTACTTTAACCTCATCAATAGTTAGATTATAACGAAGTTCTCCATTAATTGCCATAGATAATCTTCCTGTTTCTTCTGATACAATTAATGCTATACAATCTGTTATTTCAGCAATTCCTAATGCAGCACGGTGACGTGTTCCTAAACGTTTACTTATTCTTGCATTATCACTTGTTGGAAATACTGCACATGCACTTGTAATTTGGTCTCCTTGTATTATTACTCCACCATCGTGTAATGGATTATTTGGAAAGAATATTGATTGTAATAATGCACTTGATACTGATGCATATATTTTTTGTGATTTAGATATATAGTCATTTAAACTATTATCTCTTTCAACTACAATAAGAGCACCAGTTCTTGTTTTACGAAGACTATCCATTGCACTTACTATTTCATAAACAACTCTTTCTCTTTCATCAATGGATAATACTTTATGTCTACCAAGTAATTGACTTCTTCCAAGTCTTTCAAGTACATTCCTAATTTCTGGCTGAAAAATTACTATAAGCGCTAAAATTCCCCACTCAATTACATAATCAAGCAAAAATCCAATTGTTGCAAGTCCAAAGAAATCACTAACAAGTTTTAATATAACTACAATAATAATCCCTTTAAATAACATTGCCATTTTTACATCTTTACTTAAACTTTTTAAAATATAATATAAAACAAGCCAAACTAATAATAAATCAACAATATTTTTGGCTAAATTAACTATCGAATCAAAAGTCATCTAACTCCTCCTATTCTTATACATATTAAAATTATATCATAAATTTTTAATAAAATAAATTATATTGCTAAATATTTAACATAAATTTATTGCTAAGTATTTAACATAAATTTATTGCTAAGTATTTAACATAAATTGCAATTAATAAAAGTGTTTCTATTATTAAAATTATAATTATATGTCTTTTTTTCTCTGAATATAATGTACCTATATACTCTCTAATAAAAGCATTGATAAAAAAATATGATTTAGTATTGCTACCCATTCCTTCTATATTTACCCCTTGCATATAAGCAATTAAGCCTGCTCTAAAAACATGATAGTTTGTAGTAGAAAATGCTATATTACAATTTTTATTCTCTTTTTTTATAAGTTTATTTGAAAATATAATATTCTCATATGTATTTTTCGATTTATTTTCTGTCAATATATTTTTTTCACTGATTCCGTTTATTAAAAGATAATTTTTCATAGCCTCTGCTTCAGATATTACTTCATCATTACCTTTACCACCTGATACAACAAATTTTAAATCTTTTCCATAGTTTTTTTTCTGTATATTTCTAAATTTTAAAGCCCTATCTACTCTACCTTTAAGTAACGGTGTCAAAGAGCTATCTTTTCTTATTTTGCACCCCAATATAATTATATAATCTTTATTATATTTTGGAGTATAGAGCGCAGATTTGATACTAATTATAATAGTTGATATTAATATACACTCTAAATACGCAATTATAATATATATAGATGTTTCAAAAAATATATCTACATAACTCCATATGCCTCTTTCATTGTGTACATCAATAAAAGTAGTGTTTTGAAAAAAATCACTTATTATATTTGGTAAAAAAGTCATAAAACAAAAGAATAATCCAGATAATATTCCAAGTATATTCTTTATTGATATTCCTTCTTTAATTACCAATTTAATATTACTAATTGTAACTAATATGGCAGTTATAAAGGCTATTGGTAAAAGAAAAAACGATAAACTACCACTAACTGAAATAATATCTATTATTGTATCTTCTAACCCATTATAATCTACTAATGAAAAAAATTGAAAGATAATTGAAAAACTGACAAAAAGTATTAAGCCTAAATATGTAACATTTTTATATTGATATAAACTTATTTTATTACTTTTCTTATACTTATTTATAGTATAATATAATATATAAATTAAAATTATAATAATCGATATTGGTATAACACAATCACATTTAAAATCTCCTAAAAAACCATTCACAGTAATTATACCAAAACTATGTACATAAATTAATTTATAATAGTTATTTCCATAAATATCATGAACACTAATATCAGTAACTCCTTTTTTTATAGAAGATATTTTTATTTTTAAATGTCCTTCTTTTAATTTTTTATTATCAACTTTAATATTTTTTTTATCATAGTCAAGCTTTATATCATTAATATCATCAATTCTTGAATCCATTTTATAATCTAATGTATATGTTCTAGCATCCATTAATACAATACCAAATAATATAGCTAGAAATAATAAAATAACTAAAATTATATATAATTTTTTCTTCTTCATATTATCTCCTATCGCATTAATATTTTAACATATTTAAAATAATTTGACATTACAATTACAATAATATATAATTTTTTTAGAAGGAGAGAGATTATGTTAAATTATTTTGGTCATACAATTATGTATATTTTAACATAGTCATACCTGTTAAAAAAATCTATTAGCAGGTATGACGATTTTGTCGTGCCTGCATCCGCCAAATGGGTGTATGTGCACTTATTTGGTTTTTATTTTAATTAAAGGAGTAATAGATTATGATAGAGATAAGTTTAAAAAATATCAAAAAATCTTATGGATTTAATAATATATTAGAAAATATATCATTTGAAATAAAAACAGGTGATAAAGTAGGAATTATTGGGGATAATGGATGTGGTAAATCTACTATACTTAATATAATATGCAATAAAGAAATGCAAGATAGCGGAATAATATCAATTAGAAATAAAAGTAATATTGGTTATTTAAATCAAAATCTAGATATAATTAATAAAGAATATACTGTTCAAGACATTATATATGAAAATGTAAAAGGAATATCAGAAATTGAAAAAAAGATGAAATTATATGAAAAGAAAATGATAAATAATCCTAATAATATTAATATTATTAATAAATATTTAAACATACAAGATAAATTTATTAATATCGGAGGATATAAAGTAAACACACTAATAGAAAAAGTAATGCACGGACTTAATATTGATAAATTTATAAATAGAAAATTTAATGAGCTATCAGGTGGAGAGAAAAAAAGAGTTTTACTTGCATCATTAATTATCAAAAAATCTAATATATTAATATTAGATGAGCCTACTAATCATTTAGATATTGAGACACTTGAATGGTTAGAAAAATTTTTAAATACATTTAATGGAACATTTATAATTACATCACACGATAGATTTTTTCTTGATAAAGTAACAAATAAAACTATATTAATAGAAGATGGAAAAGCAATATTATTTAATGGTAACTATTCATATTACTTAAAACAAAATGAGTTAAGAATAGAAAAAGAATACAAAAATTATAAAGATCAACAAAAAATTATTTGTGCAATGAAAAAAAAGATAAAGCAATTATACGAATACGGAAAACTAGCCTATCCTGGAGGGGAGAAATTTTTTAAAAGGGCTGAAAGCATAAGAAAAAGACTTAATAAGTTAGAATTAATTAATAAACCAAAAGAAAAAAAAGATTTTCCAATAAATTTATTATTTGAAAACAGATCTGGCAAGGATGTCTTGAAAATAAAAGATTACGATTTATATATTCAAAATAAACTTTTAATAGCTAATATTAATGTTAATATATATAATGGTGATAAAGTATGTATACTTGGTAATAATGGATGTGGCAAATCAACGCTTATAAAAAATATTATTAATAACTGTTCTGATAAAATTAAACTTGGAAGTAACATCAAAATAGGTTATATTCCACAACAAATATCATTTAATAATAATCAAACTATATTAGAATATACTAGAAACTTTTATATTGGAGATATTACACATTTAAGAAGTTCACTTGATAAATTCTATTTTTCTAATGATTTAGTATTTAAAAAGATTAATAATTTATCAGGTGGGGAGAAAGTTAGATTAAAACTTTTTGAATTAATTAATAATAAGTGTAATTTTATAATATTAGATGAGATTACTAATCATATAGATGTTGATACAAAAGAAATATTAGAAGAATCATTAATAGACTTTAAAGGTACAGTTTTATTTATATCACACGATAGATATTTTATTAATAAACTAGCAAATAAAGTTTTATATATCAATAATAATAAGATAAATGAATATATGAGAAACTATGACTATTTTAAATCACATAAAAACACTAGCAAATAAGCTAGTGTTTTAATTTATCCTTTTCAATTTCTTCTGTTTGAACAGAATTATTTTGAAAACTAATTATTCTTTTGTTTACCATATTAATATATTCTTGCCACGTACCACCATTTTTAATATGATTATCATAATCTTCTTGAGTTCCCCAAATAAAGCGCATTGTAGGATTCTCATCATTCCACCATATTTTTCCATTATATTGTTTAGGATCATATCCAAATGGTAACATTAAACTCACCTCTCTTTATATTTTTTATAAAAAAACTCGATAACCAATGAACGAGTATTATACAATTGTATATATTATCTATGTCTTCCTAATTCTAGATTATTTAGTCTTTCTGTAACTTTCTCAATTACTTCGGCATTTGGATTAAAATATTCATTCACACTAATACCATATTGTTCTTGCAATTGTTCTTCTGTTACATCTTCAAGAATTCCAACCAAATTAATCAATTGTTCACTATATGGATTAATATTATTAGTAGTATTCTTATTATAGTTTAATGAACTCGTAATATCATAATCTTTATTTTCAGGATTGTTATATTCCTTAAATTCCATATTACACCTTTATATACACAAATTTATTGTAAATTTTAAAATGGCAGGGGTGGCAGGAGTCGAACCCACATGAACGGTTTTGGAGACCGTCATTCTACCATTGAATTACACCCCTAAGTGAATAAACATTATAATTGTACCACTTTAAATAAAATTATACAATAATTATTCTTTTTTTCTTTTAATTTTTTGATTTTTTTTATAAATTATTAAATTTATGTTGACATTATTAAAAAAAAATGATATATTTTATAAGTAATGTTTTTTGGGGAATTAGCTCAGTTGGCTCAGAGCACCTGCCCTGCACGCAGGGGGTCAAGGGTTCGAGTCCCTTATTCTCCACCATTATATGAAATATACCGTTGATATTCAACGGTTTTTGTTTGTAAAAAATTAATATTTAATGCTATAATATTTAAGAGAAAGGATTTAGATATGAAATTAAATTTTTCTAATAAGAAATATAAAAATAAAGCTATTAAAATAATTTCCAATTCACTAAATAGTTTTAATTCTTTATCCAAGGAAGATGCATTTATTATTTTAATACATGGAGTATCTTTTGATAACTTAGAAAATCTTTGTAAAGAAATTTCACAGAAATTAAATATTACAGCTATTGAAGCATATAATATGATACAATATCCTACTGGTGATATGAAATCATTAATTTTAAGTACAGCATATGAATTATTAAAAAACAGCAAGCACTTAGGAGAAAAATACACAAACGACCATAAATTCAATTTAAGTAGTTGGATTAGTCATTCTTTATATGAAGCAAAAGCTAGTGAAAATATTGCAAATATGTTATCGAGAGATTCTGATTTCGCATTTTGTTACGGTCTTTTACACGATTACGGAAGGAAGTTTTCACATAATTTTGATCATGTAATAATAGGATTTGAACACTTATGTGATTTAAAACTTGATAAATATGCAAAAGGATGTTTAACCCATTCTTTTATTAATGGTGAAAGATATTGTAATAATGAATATATTGAAAATGGATTTGAAATAAAAAACGGAAAAGTTTTATTAAATAGCGATGCAAAAAATGAAGATATGTATGAAATATTAGAAAATAGTAATTACAATTTATATGATGATATATTAAATATTGCTGATTTAATGGCTACCGATACAAATATATTATCTCCAAAAGCCAGAATTAATGATATTGCTAAAAGAAGGCCAAATATTGAATTATCCAAAAATAGATGCTATTTCATTGCATCTTTATGTAATCTTCTTATAAAAATATTAAATATTTATGGAATAAAATCTATCATTACCAATGTTGATATTAATGATACCAATCTAGAAGAGATTAAAAATAAATTTAACATAATATCAGATTTATTTTATAGTACATATAATAAATGTTTATCAAATCAAAAGGAGAATAATGAAAAAGGATTTCAATTATAACTTTCATACGCATACATATAGATGTGGGCATGCATCGTATGAAAAAGAAGAAGAATACATTAATAAATTTATTAAAAATGGATTTAAAATAGTTGGTTTTTCAGATCATATGCCACTACCAAAAGAAGAATTTCCACAAGAAAAAAGTAGAATGTATATTAATGAAAAAAAAGATTATATTTCTAAATTAAAAAGATTAAAAAAACAGTATAAGAGTTTAGATATATTAATAGGATTTGAATGCGAATATGATAAAATGTATGATAAACATTTAATGAACCTAAAAGATAATAGTGATTATTTAATCTTAGGTCAACACTTTATAAAAGGTATTAATCCTATCGGTAATATTAATTATCCCATTTTATATGCAAATAGTGTTTGTGAAGCCTTAGATACTGGATTATTTAGTTACATAGCCCACCCTGATGTATATCTAAAATATAGAGAAACTATAGAAAAAAGTGATTATGATAAGTATATTTGTAACTGTAAGAATGCAGCAGAAATTATTTGTAAAAAAGCTAAAAAATTAAATATTCCACTCGAAATTAATTTAACATTTAAAAATAATATAAAGATAATGAATGATAATAGTTATCCATATCCACATAGATTATTTTTTGATATAGCAAAAAAATTAAACAATACATTTGTTATAGGAGTAGATGCTCATTCTAAAAATGTCATAGACAAATATAATGATTCTACTAAAAGTATACTAAAAGACTTAGACATTTATAAAAATATTATTTTAGATTATAATCCTCTATTATATAAAAATAATATTATGGAGAAAAAGTACAAAATATTTAAGAAGAATATTCAATCATACGAATATAATTATATAAAGAAATTAAGTAAAAATATAAAATATAATGATGAGGTTAGTATTAAAAAAATAATAAAAGAAGACATTGCCTCAACAAACAAAAAATATATAAAAATAGTATCTAGTTTAAAAAAAGAGATTGATGAACTTAATAATACTATTATGGATATAAGTCTAAAAAGCAAAAAAATATCACGCAAGAAAGAATATATAAGATATTGCAATGAAAGTTATAAACATAGATTAAAAATGTTAAATAAAATTTATAAAAAAATTATGCACATTAAAGTTGACAATAAAATTATAAAAAATTTACTTAAATTCTATTCTAAAGATAAGTAAGAAATATTTTTCCTACCTATTTTTTTTATTTCCTTTAAAAAAATTGATTGATTATAATGTTCAATAATATAGACTTTTTCATTTGATCTTGTAAGAGCAACATAAAATAACCTTCTTTCTTCTGCATACAAATATTTCTCTTTATTCATTAATGAATTAATTAATTTATTATTAATTTTATTTGGAAAACCATTTATACTTGATTTTAAATTTAGTAAAATTACAGCTTCTTCTTCAAGGCCCTTTGCTGCATGAACAGTTTTATATCTTATCTTATTATTATATTTTTTTGATAAATCATTAATAGTCTCACAATTAATATAATTATTAATATCATTTCTATTTCTACCTAATATTAATATATTTTTATTCTTATTACATAAATATAACAATAACTTATACAATATATTTTTATTATACTTAACTAGAATAATACATTTATTAACTGACTTATGCGCTTGTATTTTTTTTCTAATTTGCTCTTTATTTTTACATATGAACTTATTTGAAACTTGTACAATTTCTTGACAACATCTATAATTATTTTTCAATTTAATTACTTTTGTGCTATTTTTATCGTAATATGTAAATGATTTTAAATCACTGCCAGAAAATTTAAATATAGATTGATAATCATCACCAACTGTAAGTATCTTTGCATCAGTAACACTTATAATTTTTTTTATAAAGTCTAATCTTATTTGAGAAACATCTTGAAACTCATCAATAATTATATATTTATATTTTACTTTATTATCTATATACATAGTTGCTTTTGATATTAATGTATTTAAATCCACCTCATTAGATGAATTAAGTTCGTCTATGTATAATATATATATATCAATAATAATAGATACTATTTTTTTATTTCTTCTACATTTTAAAAATTGATTAAAACTATAATTATTTACTATAAATAAATTAATATAACTATATATGACTTTTTTTAAACCATTAAAATATCCATATTTTAAATAATATCTATATTTTTTAATATTTCTTTTTTTTATACACTTTATTGCCACTTTTATCATTCTAGAATTATTATATATTATGGATTCAAAATATTCATTAATTACATACTTTAAATAATTATTATTTATTTTATATTTATTATTTAAAATATTAAGAGCTAACTTATGAAATGTAAAAATATCTATATTATATTTAATTTTTTCTTTTATGTTATTACAAGCATCATTTGTATAAGAAATACATAATATATCGTTTTCTTGATAATTTAATTTTTCTATTAAATAATTAATTTTTCCTACAATTAACGATGTTTTACCTGCGCCAGCCCCTGCAATTACAAAGGTATTTTTTTCTAACGAGCATATTGCTTCTAACTGCTCATTATCATATTTTTTTTCGAAAGTATAACTAGTTTTTATTTTTTTCATAAATATACTATTATTATAGTTAACTAATTTAGTTATAATATAAACAATATATAATTTTTTTAAATAACAAATTTTTTTATTAAAATATAAGACTTGAGATATTATTAATATTTTTTTATTATAATCAATATACATATTATCACCTATATATCTATACAATAAAAAAGACTAATTTTCCTACAAAAAAAATGCATCTCTGCATTTTAATAATTTTCACTTTTAATTTCAAAATATGACTGTGGATGATTACATACAGGGCATACTTTTGGTGCACTTTTTCCAATAACTATATGTCCACAATTTCTACATTGCCAAATACAATCACCATCACGAGAAAATACAAGATTACCTTTTACATTTTCAAGTAATTTTCTATATCTAGCTTCATGTTCTTTTTCTATTTTCCCAACACTTTCAAATAGAAATGCAATACGGTCATATCCTTCTTCTTTAGCAGTTTTTGCAAATCCATCATACATATCAGTCCATTCATAATTTTCACCTTCAGCAGCTGCTAGTAGATTTTCTTCTGTTGATGGAATACTACCACCATTAAGCTCTTTAAACCACATTTTAGCATGTTCTTTTTCATTGTTTGCGGTCTCTTCAAAAATAGCTGCAATTTGTTCATAACCATCTTTTTTTGCTTTGCTAGCAAAATAATTATATTTATTTCTTGCTTGACTTTCCCCCGCAAATGCAGTTTGTAAATTTTTGTATGTTTGACTTTCCTTAAATTCCATAAATCCTCCTTCTAAACATCTTAATTATAATAAAAATTAGTTTCTATTGCAAGCATTACTTAATCCATTTTGCATACATATATATTGTATCACCAGGATTAACTATATCATTAATATAAGCACCATCTTTAAATATCACATACCCATATTCATTACAATTATTCTGAGTTGTCCAATCAACAGTACTATTATTTTTATAGCACCTCCAAGTATTATTGCTTTTTTTCGCTATCCAGCCATTAAAATAATATCCTTCTTTTTTAAATTCATTTTTATTTAACCGAGTAGAATTATTATAATTTATTATTTGATCTTCCATCTTTCCAATTCCACCATTACCATTATATATTATTTTATAACTTTCTTTACTTACAGAATTACCCATTAGTCCAGGAGAAATTCCTATTGAGAGCATCAAAATAAAAGCCCCCAAAGATACAATAGTTATTTTTACAGGTGTAAGTTCATATTTTTTCTTTTTTACCTTAGTCTTTATTTTATTATTATCCATTATAAGCTCCTTTATTTATTTACATTACTATAATAATACATATCTGCAAGTTCACTTGATACATATTCTAATTCTTCATCATAAGTATTATTTAATATATCTTCAAGATAATATATTAATTCATGATTACTTTTAAACTTATCAATAGAAATATTATGTTTTTTTAATATTTCTATTTGACTATCATTTAATACTAAGTTACCTATATTTTTATAAAATCCTTTTTCATTATTCATAAACAACTTACCTCTTATTAAAATCAATTATTTTAATTAATTTTATCTGATCATTAGAAAACTTATTTTCTTCTTTTTCATCATCAAAATATATACCCATACTAGGTATTATTACATTACTATTTATATTTTTAGCGTCATACTTTTTTAATTTATGATGTAAGTATATAAATAATAGTATTAAGTACAATGAAACAAAAAGAGCCATTGAAATTTGCAAAAGTGTAAGTACAGTTGGATCTGAATATAATTTTACATCACTAGTTACATCTATTTTATTTTTTGAAACAATCCCTACAATTAAAATAAATATAAAATCTACAATGATTGATATTACCGTTGTGCATATTTTACTACTTTTATTAACCTTTTTAGATATAACACTAAAGCCTAATGTAATATTAAGTATTATAAGCATTCCTATATATAGCCCTAGGTTAGGAAAATAAAGAGTATTTAATAAAAGTTCAATAAATGAATCAAAAAATTTTAAAATAATATTAAAATATTTAATTACAAAAAAAGTAACTAAAAATACAAAACTAGTAACATATATTATCTTACTGAATTTTTTTTGTTTTTTTATATCGTATATCATAATAAAAATTAATACAACACCTAATACTGCATACGAAATAAAAAAAGGTGTAGAAATGACAGTGTTAAAAAATAATTTTAATTTTTGAAAAATTGAAAAATCTGCCATTTTCTCACCTTCTTATTTTTTTTCTTTTTTTGATAATTCAAATATATATACTGTTTGTTCTGTATCACTTTCGTGAGTACAAGTAATTAATGTTAAAACCGTCTGATCAATATTTCTTCTTATTTCAACTTCTCCAGTTTTTGGAACATTATATATATCCTTTAAGATATAAGTATATTTATAGTTCTTATATTCCACTAATGCCTTATCATTGAGTGCTAATTTATATAATTTATCAAAATAACATATAGCACAATTGCCAGAATGAGCGGCTAATATTAAATTACCATTTTCTGTATCAGGATATGATGATTTTTTAATCACGGTTACATTTCTACTAACGTTATTATAAGGAGAGTTAATGTCTAAGAACCCTTTATTTAATCCAATTTTATCTATCTGCAATTTACCAATATAATTATATGATATTTTCTTTTGTTCAATTTGTTCTGTTACTTCTTCTGTTTTTTCTATTTGTTGCTCATTTGCTTGATTATTATCATCTATTTTTTCAGGAGTCTCATCTTCAAATAAAAGCAAATTCATCTTTGAGTATATTTTATCTTTTTTTGCTACTAAATAATTATAACTTATTAAATACAAACCAAAGAAAAAAACAATTATAGAAAAAAGAAGAACAGTACTAGTTCTAGGCTGTTTTTCTTTTTTTGTACTCATACGCAAGAGCTACTGATCCACCTGTAACTAAAAGTAATCCTGCAATCATAGTAATTATATTAGATGTAGTAAAAGTATCTGGAACTTCAACAATCTCTTTATCTTTCATAACTAAAATGTTATCTTCATCATCTTTTAATTTACCATTTTCTATTGTAAAATTAATTGATTCTGCTTTTTCATACCCATTTGGTGCAGTTGTTTCTACAAGAACATAACTACCATCTGCTAGACCACTTATTTCCTGTGGCTTATCTGTTGATTCCCAACTCCAACCTGTACTATTTCCATTTTCATAAAATATTTCTAATTTTGCGCCTGGTAATTCTTCAGAACCTGCTATTGCTTGCTTACTTATTTTAAAATTTGAGTGTACATTTTCAAGTTTTACTGTATTATTTCCTGCAGCGATTTTTACAGAATCTATATTTTTCTTAAATGCATAATCTGTTCCTTCAGGCACAGCCTCTTCAACAACATAATATGTCTGTCCAATAATTAAATCATTAACAACTCTTGGTGTATCAGTTGTAATAAAATAATCATTCCCATCAAATTTCACATATTCATATTCATATATATCTTCATCACTTGTTGAACTACTATTCTTAATTATTCTATAAACTTTTAGCTTTGCACCAGCAACATTATTTCCATCTTCATCAACTTTGTTAATAGTTAAATTTCCAGTTTGTTTTTCGTTAGTTACTGTTTTTTCTAACAAGGCACAGTTTGTATCATCAAAAGTTATACTTATAGGTGTACTATCAAGTTCATATCCAGTTGGTGCTTGAACTTCAACTAAAGAATATGTACTGGTTTTTGATAAATTATTAATCTCAACTGTTCCATCTACTGTGAATCTTCCTTTTTTAATTTTATTACTTCCATCAATTTCAAATAAATCGAATTTTGCACCATTTAATGGAGTAGAAGTCGTACTGTCTACTTTATTAATCTTTAATTTACATTTTACATCATTTGTTATATAACTTGCAGATGCAGTATTATTCATACTTTTAGGTTTACTAATAATATAGTTTGGAACCAAGCTCTGATATGATTGTCCACAATTGTATTTCTGTGCAACAGGATAATTATAATTAGCAGTTACATTATAAGTAAATGTTATCCTAGTATTTGGATCAACTTGTCCAATCTCTATATTTCCTGTTGTTAGTACAGTTTTACTATTGTTAGATTCAGAAGATGATACGCTTAAAGGATATCTTTGACCATTATATTCTGCATACATTTCTTTTAATACAGCAGCGTTAAATGAAGCTACATTTTCAATATTACACTTAATGGTATTACCTTCAGGACTTTTACATATAGCATTTACTGTACCAACCGCTGTTGTACCATTTTCAGAAACAGTTAATTCCGCTCCATTTAATTCTATTGACGCATTGCCATAATTATCATATCCTTTTTCTGCCAGACTTTTCATTTTTATAAAAGTACTATTTGTCTTAACCTTACTCCAATTTGAAATACGTGCCATATTATTATCAGAATTTTTACCATTATAAGTGTAAAGAAAATCGTTTATAGACATTTCACCATAAAAATATTGTTCCCAACCAATCTCAGCGTTACCTGGTGCAGAATTAGTTATTTTTCTTGCTTCTAAAACAATATTCGCAACACCTGCACCAATTCTCATGTTTTTATCATCATTACTATTCCATGCTACTGGAGTACACTTAGTACCTGTATATGGCGCTGATCTAAAAAACGTTGCACAAAATGCTTTTCCCTTTTCATAATGTTTTTTATAAATATCAATTCCTAGATAAATTCCATCCTGACTAAATGTTCTTCCTAATTTAGCGGTGATACTATCTGGAAATTCATCTGCTAATTTATTTGCTGCTTTTACATTAGAATTAATTCCAAACAGCATAATTGCTACTATAACAATAGCAAAACATTTTCTAAAGTTATTCATAACACCTCTCCTATCATTAATAAAATTATAACACATTTAATAAAACTTAGCAATAACCTAATTTAATTTTTATAACTAATTTAATTTTTAGATTTTTATGTTACTAATAGCTTTTATAAGAGCAATTTTACCATATTGATATGTTAAAGATCCTTGCTGATATACAATATATGGGTCTTTAATCGGTCCATCACACGATATTTCTATTGAGCTACCTTGAATAAATGATCCAGATGCCATTATTATTTTATCTGAATATCCAGGCATGTCATATGGTTCAGGCAATACATATGAATCAATTGCAGATGCCATTTGTATTCCTTGACAATATTTTATCATTTTAGTTTCATCATGGAATATTATACTTTGAACAATATCAACTCTCTCAGAATTATATTTTGGAAATACTTCATAACCTAACTCTTCCATTACTTTACTTGTCAATATTGCAACTTTCAAAGATGAAGCTACTGCATTTGGAGCAAAATATACACCTTGAATAAATTGTTTATTTATTCCAAGAGATGGACCTACTAACTTAGCTTCTCCAGCTACATTAAGTCTTTCACTACATAAGTGAACTAATTCTTTTTTGCCACAAATATAACCCCCGTTAGGTGCAATGCCACCACCTAAATTTTTAATTAATGATCCAATAATTAGGTCTGCCCCAGCTTCTAACGGTGTCCTATTTTCTACAAATTCACAGTAACAATTATCTACCATTATAATAATATTATTATCTATTTTTTTTATCAAGGAAGATACTTTCTTTATTTTATCAATATTTATACTTTCTCTAGTGCTATATCCTCTAGAACGCTGGATATATGCTACTTTTACTTTGTGTTTATTTAAATACTTTTCAATTTTATCATATGCAAAATCACCATTAACTAAATCTATTTGTTGATATGTAATACCAAATGATTTTAATGAACTTGCATTTTCTTTTAATCCAATTACCTCATCTAAAGTATCATAAGGTCTACCACTTATCGAAAGCATAATATCATTTGGCCTTAAAACGCCAAATAAGGCCGTTGAAATAGCATGGGTACCTGATATTATTTGTCCTCTTACTAAACTATCCTCTCCACCTAGAATATTACTAAACACATCTTCTATTTTATCTCTACCAACATCATCATATCCATAACCTGTAGTACCTGTAAAATCTGTTTCACTAATTTTACATTTATTAAAAGCATTTAAAACTTTTAGACTGTTGTATTCACATAATTTATCTATTTTTTTAAATTCTTTATCTAAGCTTTGTTCACACTTTTTTACTAAATCAACAACTTCCATATATTCCTCCATCAACTCTAATTACACTATTATTTATATAACTAGCCTCATCGCTTGCAAGAAAATATATTACATTTGCTATTTCACTAGGTTCTGCAAATCGTTTTAGAAAAATATTTTCACATTCTTCATCCATCATCTCATCATCAATATTTTTATTCATATCTGTATTAACCCAACCTGGCGAGACTGCATTTACTCTAATATTAGGACTTAATTCAACAGATAAATTATGAGTTAACGAAATAACTCCTGCTTTAGATGCATCATAATCTAGACTATATGGATAATAAGCATTCATTCCTGTATTAGAGGCAACATTAATAATTGAACCAGATTCCATATATTCACTTACACTTTTACTAACAAGATATGTTCCAATTAAGTTTACATCTATGACTCTTTTAAAGTCAGATATGTCCTTTTCAAATGGTAAAGAATCACAAGATATTCCCGCATTATTAACAAGGCAATCAATATGTCCAAATTTTTTTATAATATCTTCTACCATATTATTTACTTCTATTTCACTTGCTACATCACATTTTTTTAGTAAACATCTAACATTATATTTTAAAATTAATTCTTTTGTTTCATTAGCTGCTATATCATCACTATAATAGTTTATAACAACATCATATCCTTTTTCTGCAAATTTTAAAGCTGTAGCTCTACCTATTCCTTTAGACCCACCAGTTATTAATACAACCATACAATCACCATCCTATAATATATTATAAATAAAAGTAATTAATTTATCAACCACATTTTTTAGCACTCTCTCTTGACAAGTGCCAATTTTTGTGTATAATGTTATTAAAGGAGGGGATTTTATGAATATGAATAATCCATTTCAAGAAAATATAGAAAATGCTTTAGAAAAGTATGGTAGAGACATAGTAGCTGCCGTTAAAGATGGAAAAACTGATCCTGTAATTGGCAGGGATGAAGAGATTAGGAATGTAACTCGCATACTTTCTAGAAAAACAAAAAATAATCCGGTTTTAATTGGTGAACCTGGAGTTGGTAAAACAGCCATAATAGAAGGGCTTGCTCAAAGAATTGTAAAAGGAGATGTTCCTAACAGCCTAAAAGGTAAAACCATTTGGGAACTTGATTTAGGTGCACTGATTGCGGGAGCTAAGTTTCGTGGTGAATTTGAAGAAAGACTTAAAGCAGTTTTAAAAGAAATCAAAGAATCTAATGGAGAGATAATTCTTTTTATCGATGAAATACATATGATAGTAGGTGCTGGTGCAGAAGGAGCTATGGATGCTGGAAATCTACTTAAACCTATGCTTGCAAGAGGAGAAATTTTATGTATTGGTGCGACTACATTAAATGAATATAGAAAATATATAGAAAAAGATGGAGCACTAGAAAGAAGATTTCAAAAAGTATTAGTAAAAGAACCAACTGTATTAGATACAATTACGATACTTAGAGGTTTAAAATCTAGATTTGAGGTATATCATAAAGTAACAATCAAAGATAGAGCTTTAATTGCAGCAGCTACTTTATCTGATAGATATATTACAGATAGGTTTTTACCAGATAAAGCAATTGATTTAGTAGATGAGGCGTGTGCTACAATTAAGGTACAAATGGAATCAGTTCCAACAGAACTTGATACATTAACAAGAAAGATTATGCAATTAGAAATTGAAAAAGAAGCATTAAAAAAAGAAAAAGATGAAATATCAAAAACAAGAATTAATGATATTGATACTAAACTTGAAGAATTAAAGAAAAAAGAATCTAGCTTAAGAAATGACTGGCAAGAAGAAAAAGTGATTAATAATTTAATAAATAAGAAAAAAGAAGAAATAGAAAAAGCATCACTAGATTTAGAAAAAGCAGAAGATGAATACGAGCTTGAAAAAGCTGCAATTTTGCGTCACGGTACATTACCTAAATTAAATAAAGAATTAGAAGAATTACAAAAGAAAAATAAAAATAATATTTTAAGTGATTCTGTAGACGATGAAGATATTGCAAAAATAATTTCTAAGTGGACAAGTATTCCTATAAGTAAACTTGTAGGTGGAGAAAAAGAAAAATTAGTTAATTTAGAAACTAATTTACACAAAAGAGTTAAAGGTCAAAGCGAAGCATTACATACTGTAAGTGAAGCGATAATAAGATCTCGTGCAGGCATTAAAGATCCAAATAGACCTATTGGCTCATTTATATTCTTAGGTCCAACTGGTGTTGGTAAAACTGAAGTTGCAAAAACTTTAGCAGAAGAATTATTTGATGATGAAAGACATATGGTACGTATTGATATGAGTGAATATATGGAATCTCATTCTGTTGCAAGATTAATTGGAGCTCCTCCAGGATATGTAGGATATGATGAAGGAGGACAATTAACTGAGGCTGTTAGAAGAAATCCTTATAGTATTATTTTATTTGATGAAATAGAAAAAGCTCATAAAGATATATTTAATGTTTTACTTCAAATATTAGATGATGGACGTATTACTGATTCACAAGGAAGAACAGTTGATTTTAAAAATACAATTATAATTATGACATCTAATATTGGTAGTGAATTTATTCTTGATAATAATGAAAATACAAAAAAACTTGTTGAACAAGAATTACATATGACTTTTAAACCTGAATTTTTAAATAGAATAGATGAAATTATAATATTCAATCCACTTAATAAGGATATTTTATATAAAATTCTTGATAACCAAATATTAGATATTAACAAAAGACTTTCTAACAAACATATTAGTATCGATTTAACAATTGATTGTAAAAATAGTATTATTGATAATGCTTATAATCCATCATATGGTGCAAGACCACTTAAAAGATATTTAAGCAAAAATATAGAATCTTTAATAGCTAATTCAATCATTAAAGATCTAATAAAACCAAATTCTAAAATATTAATTGATTATAAAAATAATAATTATTATATTTCAAATTAAATATAAAAAGTATAGATATTTTCATATCTATACTTTTTTTAAAAAAAGGAACTATCTTTTTTGTTCCTTAATCAATTTTGCTTGAACAACTATCCTATTTCCATTAAAATCAAGGCAAGTAGATAGTGTTAATAATTTATCACTAGTATTTAAATCTGTTTGAAAGTCATATATACTACGAGATAACATAGTATCTAAAAATCTTTGATAAGATTCATCATTTTCAAATGTGTGTGTTAAATAATATGATTCACTAGGAATTGTATATATAGATACAATCTGCCATAGTGTATTCTTTTTTTCAGTAGATAATTTTATTATTTGATTTTCTTTATTGGTATACCAAGACTCATCTAAAACCTTATCTAATGACCCAAACATTACTTCATCAACTCTACCATGCCCATAAATAACAGTATTTTTTTCAAATTTATTAAAGTTTGATTTATAGTCAGCAAATAACCACCCTGCTACATTATATGTACCATCAAAGGAATGATCTAAATAATAACTATTATCTCCGCCTTGCACAAAAGGATAATTAACATTTGTATTATTTACATATATCCATCCTTTTGTATCAGGATTTATTCTCTTTAATTCTGAAAAATCTACACTAATCATGGTAGTTTTCATATAATTCCAGTAATCTTCACCATATTTATATCCGTATTCATCCCCTGTTATTTCAGGAATTTCTGTTGTAGTAAAGGCAACCTGTTCTTCTATATTTGTTTTTTCAATTATATTTTTCATTATATGAGTCGACTTAGTATCTTCATTATGCCAATTTAAAAGTGTAATTCCTCCAAACAAGAAAGATGAAACACATATAATAAGCAATATAAAATATTTGTTAAAAATTAATTTTTTTGTTCTTTTGCCATATATTTGTTTATCAACAAGTTCTTTTACATTCTTAATAGTTTTAATCTTTCTATTATTTAGTGAATCTATTAATTCATCAATTTTTCTTTTATCAGTTAAATCACTTATTTCAAATGCAGTAATCCATCTATCGTAAGGAGTATATATATCTTTGTCATTTACTATATCGTGTTTAAAGTAGATATATTTTTTATTATCCTTACAAATAGTAAAATCATTACCATTCATATTAAATGAATATACTTTATTATATACTTTTCCATTATAAAGACATAACATATTATGCATATATATCCCCCTTTTTTGCCATATATCCTATCACAAATTATGCTTTTTTGCAAATTAAAAGGATTAAATTTTTAATCCTTATTTTTGATGTTTTAATTTATATCCAGCAAATGTTGCTAAAGCACCTGTAATAGCCATAATTGTAATTACAACTACTACATTTCTACCTGCTGTATCAGGCGTTTTTGAATTATACATAACCACTGATGTTTCAACCTCACCATTATCGCCAACGCTAAATTTAACAACTTCATAGCTTAAATCATATCCATTTGGAGCTTGAATTTCAGTTAATGTATATTCACCTTTTTTTAGTTCTAAATAGTGTGGTTCTGTTCCTGATACCCATCTATCAATCTCTTCACCTTTAGAATTTTTTATAATTAAAGTTGCACCTGGTAACTCTTTTTTTGTTGATATATCTTGTTTACTAATTTTTACCTTATAATATTCTTCTTTAATATTATACATTACAACTTCTGTAACTTCATTGTTAGCTTCTAGCACAAATTCAACAGTTTCTTCATTTAATTTATAACCATCTGGTGCTTGAACCTCAGTTAATGTATATTTACCTGGTTTTAAATTTTCAACATAATGCGGTTCTGTTCCTGATACCCATTTATCGATTTCATTACCTTTTTCATCTAGTAATGTAAGAGTAGCACCTGGTAACTCTTTTTTTGTTGATATATCTTGCTTACTAATTTTTAATTTTGTAATTTTTTTCTCTTTTGTGATATTTCCTTTAATTATAACATCATTAGATTGATCACTTTTTTCAACATCATTAATAGTTACATTTTGGTTTCCACTACCACATTCGTATTTCTTTGCTATTTTAAGTGTCTTTACACCACTAACTTTAGCATCTACATTAACAGTTTCTCCATCTTTTACTGATTTTGATGGTACAGTAACATAAAATTCATTTCCATCTTGTTCATAAGAAATTCCTTCCACACCAGATACTGTTATTGTAAATTTTTCAGAGCCTGAAACATTAACCTTATTAGATATATATTTATCTCCATCTAATTTAAATGTTAACTTATCTGTATTTAACGTAATATCAAAATTCTTTTTTGCATCATTATAAGCAGTAACTGCAGCAGTATAAAATGCATCTACACCAGAAACTGTCCTTACATTATTAACTGGATTTTTTTCATAATCATATAAAAATTTATTAATTGCAAGTTCTGCATTATAATAATTTTGCTTACTTGGTGCAGAATTATATTTCTCAACAATAGCTCCAATACCTGCTGCAATAGGAGTATTCCATTGTGATGAGCTTAAAGTACAACTAGATCCTACTCCTTGAACCATAAAAGTAGTACAAAATGCTACTCCACTATTATACTTCTTATAATATAAGTTTATCCCACCTTCAAAACTAATTAATTCACTGTGGTCAACTCCAGATATACTATTTGGAAGTGCATCTACATTACTTATTCCAACTATAGAAATAATCCCTGTAATTAAAACAATCAAAAAACTTTTAATTATATTTTTCATATCATATCCCCCTTGAACGGTTCATATAATATCACAAATAAAATATAAAGTCAATTTATGAACGAATTATTTTCTTTAATTTTTTTGCATTTTTTTCATCCATTCTCGTAAGTGGCAATCTTAATTCATCACTTGCAATTAAACCAAGCTCATATAAAGCAGTTTTTACTGGTATAGGATTAACTTCACAAAATAATATATCACTATACAATATTGCTTTTTGATTTAATAAACTACTCTTTTTAAAATCATTATTTAAATATGAAGCAACTAAATTGTGCATATCCTTAGGTATTACATTAGCATTAACTGATATAACCCCAACCCCTCCAAGCGCTAAAATAGGTAAAACTTGATTATCATTTCCAGAATATATATCTAAATTTACATTATATTTACTTTTTAGATAACTTAGCTCTGAAATTTGCGAAATGTTACCACTAGCCTCTTTAATTCCAACAATATTTTTATTATTCTTGGCAATTTCAATTGCAGTTATTGGTTCTATGTTAACACCTGTTCTGCTTGGAACATTATACATTATCACTGGAATAGAAACATTATCATTTATCATTTTATAATGCTGTTTTAGACCTTCTTGTGTTGCTTTATTATAATATGGTGTTACAACTAAAAGTGCATCAACTCCTAATTTTTCAATTGTTTTTGATAAATTAACTGCACTCTTAGTGCAATTAGATCCTGATCCTGCAATAACCTTAACTCTACCTTTTACAATTTCAACACATCTTTTTATGCATTCTATTTGTTCTTCATAAGATAGTGTTGATGCCTCACCCGTAGTACCACATACAATTATTGCATCAGTACCATTAGAAATTTGGTATTCTATTAATTTTTCCATTGATTTGTAATCAATCTTTCCATTTAAAAATGGTGTTACAATTGCTACACCAGATCCTTTAAAAACACTCATTTTATCACCTCATTATATTTTATGAGTAAAAAGAATTAATGTATCAATCGAGTAGAGAAAATTTTACAATAACTTGTAAATTTGTCCCTCTCACACCACC
>CAMKGA010000019.1 GCA_946412015.1 uncultured Caryophanales bacterium | reverse complement strand
TCGTAATATTACTATTTTCCGATTTATTTATTTTTCTCGTGTGATTATATCATATTCACTTTTTTCTAACAAGTATATTTAAAATATTTATAAATGTATAAAGGTTATTTCTTAATTTTAGAAATAACCTTATCTATTTTTATGAGCAGTAGTAATATTGCTATGAACAATTTTATTATAGAAAATATCATTTTATTCTGCCTTAAAATAATTAAATTGTGTTGTCTTACCTACCTCATAAGCATTCCACATTATTGTTTGACTTGAAGCAGGGTCAACCATCATAACATTAACTGAATCTACTCTTGTAATAGCAACCCAATGTTGGCTACCTTGTGTTGCACCTTTTACTTCTGCTGTAAGATAATACCCTTGACTAAAATATTGTGATATAGTTGCCAATTTTTCACTTCTGGATTTTCCTCTTAAATTAACATTACCAACATATTTAAAGCCCGGTACTGCTTTACTAACGGCAGCATATTGAAGATTTCCACTTCCATCAAATCCACTATTTTTATTAAGTGCTTCTACAAAAGTTCCGGGATTAAATGGACTTATTGTTGTATTAACTCCGGACTTTTCAATTAAGATTGCAATAGATGTCACAAGACAACCAATTCTACCTACCGTACTACTTGTATTTCCTATTCTTACATTAGACCAACTCGGGTCGCCTTGCCTCCAATTAACATATTCGCCAGATCCATTACTACCATAAATAACTCCACCCCATAGACTAGAATATTTATCACTTGATAATTCGGCTAACTGATTATTTTGTGCCGTATTAAAATTATATTGTGATTTCATATCTTCTACTGATTTAGAAGTTATTTTTATATGCAACACTTTCTTTTCAACTTCTGTCGGTTCCTCATCTGTATTAACTCCTCTTTCTGTAACAGTTTCCTCCTTAACTTCCGAAGATAAACTGTTCATATCCCAGAATATTTCTTTTAATACTTTCTTTTTATTATCATCCATAGTGACGACATCAGTTTCATTTTTTCCATTTGATTGCTTTATAGTATAAACAAGTAATATATCTTTCCAAGAAGCCATACTACCATCTAAAACATACTCATCGTGTGCATTTGAGTCTTGGATGGATTGAATTTTATTTGCAAACTCTTGATTACACTCTGCTACTACTTCATTCATTGTGACGGCATTTGCACTTGTTTTCTCACTTGAAAAGAATATTCCAAATATAGAACTAACTAATAGTCCTACTAAACAAATAACTACTATTACAATAACTGCTACCCAACCTCCTGCAACAATAGCAGCAATCAATGCTTTTGTTCCGGCAATGATTGCTTTTATTGCAGATATTGTTGCTTTTACTGCTAACTTAATCCCTTGTGCAGTTCTCTTTGCAGTTTCCTTTGCTATTTGTGCTGCTCTCTTACTAGCCTTAACTGTTTCTTTTGCAGTTTTTTCGGCTTTCTTTGCTACTTCTTTACTTGTTTTAATTGCAGTTTTAGTATTCTTAACTGTTGATTTGGCTTTACTCTTGCCTTGCATTTTTTTCTTAAAGGCTTTTATCTTTGCTTTTGATTTTTGATAATTTTCTTTCGTTTTCATCAAAGACTTTTGTCCTTGTTTATTGAATTGATGAATACCCTCATCAACTCCTCTATTAGTTGCAAACTTTATCTTATTACTAGCATATTCATTAGCATTTATATCATTGCTAACACTTTCTTCTGCTTTTTCTTTTGTTCTAACTATGGTATCTTTAAATCTTTCAGTTTGCACTACTGCTTTGTTAATGGTTTTTACGCCTTTCTTTGCTACATCTCTGACTTTTATATCTGCCAAGATAACCACCTCCTAATTGTTAATTACCTTCGCCCGGTTTTGTAGTCATCAATTTATAAAGTTTAGTGTTTGTAGGGAACTTGTTTACAAAAGGCACTAATGAACTACCTACTTTTAATAGTCCTCGTCCTGCACCTACATTAGTGATATATCCCATTTGTAATTCAGATATATTTAATAGTTTTGCGAGTTCTAATCTATCTGTACTTGCTTGATTTAACATTACAATAAACTCTGAATTTGCTAACATAGTTCTTGCAGTATGGCTTTGTAATAAGTCATCAACATTTTGTGTTATACCAGTACAATATGCACCATATTTACGGACACGCTTCCATAAAGTAAATAGGAAGTTTGCTGAATATTCGTGTTGGAATAATAAATAGATTTCATCAATAAAAATAAAGGTATTTCTACCTTTACTTCTGTTCATTGTTATTCTATTTAAAATACTATCAAGAACTACTAACATACCGATAGGGAGTAATTGTTTACCTAAATCTAAAATGTCATAACATAATAATCTATTATTAGTATCAACATTCGTATTTTTTGCGAAAGTATTTAAACTTCCATCTGTAAACAATTCAATAGCAAGTGCTATCTCTTTTGCCTCTGGCTCATTTTGTTTTAATAGTTCTTCTCTAAAATCTTGTAATGTTGGTGGAGTTCCTTGATAATTTCCTTGTTGAAAATGTCTATAAACAGAAGCAGTACATCTATCTATAATTGACTTCTGTTTTGGACCTAAATTACTTCCACCAATTAGTTGCTCACATAAAGATAATATAAACTCTGATTTTAATATTACAGGGTTTGCTCCATCTCCATACTCGCTATTTAAGTCCATTGCATTTATATGATTTTCGCTTGTTGCTGATATATGGATTACTTCGCCACCAAGTGCATTGATTAGTTGTGAATATTCTCTTTCTGGGTCAATTATAATTACATCTGCATTTGGATCACGAAGTATTACAGAAACTATTTCATTTTTTCCTGTAAACGATTTACCACTACCAGAAACTCCAAGTATAAATGAATTACCATTTAATAATTGTCGTCTATCTGCAATAATCATATTTTTACTTATTACATTTTGTCCATAATAAATACCATTTTCGTGATTTATTTCTTGAACTCTAAATGGCATAAATACTGCTAAACTTTCTGTTGTAAGAGTTCTTAAAGTATCTATCTTTCTAACCCCAAAAGGCATTGCAGTATTAAGTCCATCCATTTGTTGATATTTTAATATTGAAAACTGACAAAGATGTTTTCTGGCAGTAGTTAATAAACTCTCGGTATCGTTGTCTAATTGTTCTTTACTATCTGCTGTATGCACCATAGTTAAAACACATATAAACATTCTTTGGTCACGAGTTGTTAAGTCATCTAAAAACTCTTTTGATTCAATTCTTTGTTGCTCCATATCGTATGGAATAACTGCACTAAAATTGTTATTAGAATTTTGTCTTCTTTGCCAATTAGTAATATTTGTTTCAACACCTAATCGCCTATTTTCTACTTCTCTTACTGCTTCGTCCATAGGAACAGGTATAACATCAATACTCATCATCATATTTCTGTTTAAGTCAGTAAGTTCTGCAACCATATTATCTTTAATATAACTTGCATATTCTTTTAAGAAGATTACCCTACCATATTTCTTACCCATTTTAAAATAATCTTTTTCAAACTTAAAACTATCAGGACATATAAAATCTTTAAAACTATGTCCTTTCTTCATATTTTGTATCATATCAAAAGTAAAAGCATTTTCTTCTCCTTGTCTGTAAAAATCGTGACATAAACGAAGTCTATCTTCTGCTTCTAATTCAATACATTTAGAGCCTAGTTGCGAAAAATGATTTATTAAATCGGCACTAATTCTTGTAAAATAATTTCTTGCTTCTTCAACACTTTTTTTATTCACAGATACTGTTAAAAACTTTTCTTGTGTAATTCCATTAGCACCTGTTGCTTTATCTAAAAGCATTTTATTATACTCTTTTCTAAACTCGTCTAAATCATCATTTGCTAATGGTAGTAAAATATTCTTTTCAAAATCCACTTTATTTAATCTTCTATTAAGAATTGTTATCTTAGTAGTTGCACCTGTATCAAATGAATTAAGAAGTTCTGAATATTCTAAAAACATCCCCTCTTTATCACTTCTACTTGCAACTGCATAATTTATATCAGTAAAACGATAGCATTTAGAATATTTATTTTTACCAACTTGAAATATTCCATCTTGCCATATTCTTGTGACAGGTATAACATCTTGTATTCCTTTTGGAACTACAAATGCTTCCTTATCCTGCTTGAACAGTGTTCTTAATGTTTTCACTATTATCTTCCTCCTTTTCTAACTTATCTTTCAATAGTTCATAATAAAAATTAACCGGTTTAAAGGTTAAGTTCTTTGGTATTAAAAACTCTGATTTAATATAGGCATATATAAACTTTTCTGCTGTCATTCCATTGTATGTGACAAATCCTATTGCAGCGAATGGACTAGCACCAAGAATACATACCCAAGAAAGAGTTTCAATTCCAAAATGACTTCTTAATAGAAAGTACAATAATACTGCCACCCCACAAGCGAGTATAGAAAAAACGAACTGTCTTAAAGACAGTCCGAAAAATATACTCTCTGTGTAGTTTCTTATTTCTCTATTTATTTTGACTTCCATTTTTACCTACCTTTCTTTGTCCTTTTTGTTTTTGTTAAATGTGTCTGCAAGATTTCCACCGGACAACACTTTATTAAAATCTTGCTTTGCTTTTGAAATATCGTCATTGTAGTAATAGCCATAAGCCCAATCAATTTTTTTATCTGTTATTTTATAGTTAAATGCAATAATATATTCAATGCTTTTGTCTTGCATTGTTCTTTCAATTAAAGCAATAGGTTGTTTATTTCTATATCCTAAATCCATAACATACGTACCATTATCAAGCATTCTTGTTTTATCTCTTTCTGGTGTTTCTCCAATAAACAAACTATGTTGTTCTTTAATAAAATCTTTATTGTCATTTACCCATTTTTCTAACATTTCATAAGCAGAATACTTTTCATTTTTGTATTCTTCACTTTTTAAAAACTCTCCCGCAACCATATTACAAAAATCATAACTTACATCATTTTCTGGTGTAGATGATTTTGAAAGCATATCATTTAAAAGGTCATACCCTAAAACAAAAGTGAAATATGCTTTTTCACTTTGTACTACTGTTTTATCAACATAGAACTCATCAATATAATCTCTTATATTTTGTTTAAGTCCCACAGTATTTAATGAAACAGTTTCAATACACTCTTTATTTTCAAAGTCTTGTTTATTCTCATAAATATTAACAAGATTTTCTTTTGGATTATCAAGATTAGCGTCATCTGCTTCAATGATATATCCTTTGTATTCCATAGTATCAAACATTGCTAATCCCTCAAAATATTTCATAATATCTGGTGTATCATTTCCTGTTTTTTCATCTAAATACTCTTTTGTTATTCCTTTATCTGCACAATATTGCAAATACCATTGAACTCCATCTTTATAATCTATATCTTCTGGATATAATTCGTGTATAGAGTTCCATATACCATAATGGACATCATCTGACATATATGCTATTTGCTTTCCTTCTTCTAACAAATTGTAGATATAATAATCAAAGTTATAGTCCCACTCTGGCACGTTTGTATATCCACCCTCGTAGTTTTTAGATAAAGGAGTAAATTCTATTGCTTCATCATATCCATCACTTGCTAACACATAGGTTTCATTAGTATCTGGATCTACCAAAATATAATCAATGTGTTTATTTTGATGGTCAACTGAATCTTTTAAGAAAGTTTCAATATCATTTTTTACTTTTTCAATTCTTTTGTCCATTTAGACACCTCCTATAATCCCATCATTTCACGAACGACTCTATCTGATAATTTAACAGTTCCTACAAGTACCAACATATTGAAGACTAATTCTCCAATATATTTCCAAACCTGTGTGACTGCTGACGCACTTGCATCTACTACCGGTGGCGAACTTGCAAACAATGAGAAGATAATACAAGAAAGAACTATAATTGCTCCCTCTAAACAAACTGCACAATATGATTTAAGAAAACTCTTTCCAACATTTTGTGTAGGCTCTCCTGCAAAGGTTGAAAGTGGTATAGGTGCTATTGCAGTATAAAGATATAACTTAAAGAATCTTCCATATACTGTCATAATCATTATGAAAGACAATACTGTAATAAATAGTCCACCTATCAACGTGACTGCCCATAACGGTATAGACTCAAAGAATCCACATTTTTCTACTGCCGTTATTATCTCTTGTGGCAAGGTTGTACTTGTTGTTCCACCAAGTCCAGAAGCAGTTATTATTGTGGATATTACACCTTGAATAATCTTGAATAATGAAAGCATTAAATCAAGACCATAAGTGACAACAATTTTTGCTATTGCAAATCTTATAAATAATTTTAAAGCGTGTTCTGGCTTTTTAACTTCTGTTAATGAGCCACAAGTTTTCATTACTCCTACTACAAAAAATAAAACTAACAGGGCAAGTCCTATTGCTTGAACTGCTCCGTGTATATTTAGAATTACTTTCCATATTGCTCCACCTTTGAAAGTTTCCGGAGTTTGTGTGACTAATTGCCATATCTCGCTTAACTTACTATTCCAAGTTTCTAGTGCATTTTGTAAATTTTGCACTACCCAATTATCACTCAATATTAACACCTCCTTGTAAAAATAAGATGAGGACGAGTATTTTTACTCGCCCTTTGATAATTGACTACCCTGCTATCATATTTAAGATTTCTTTTGCAAATGTGATAATGATACCACCTGCTACTGTTAAGAATCCGTTGGCTCTTTGGCTTGGATCGTGGCTCTTTAATGATAAACCTACTTGAACAATACCAAAGCCAAGTAAAATCATACCTATTGCTCTAATAAGTCCAAATATAAAGTTTGATAAGTTGTTTACTACTGCCATTGGGTCATCTGCTGCTAAAACATTTACACTTGTTCCAATAGTAAGTGCAAATGCACATACGCCTAATACATAGGCTTTAAATAACTTCTTTCCTTTACTACTCATTTTTAATTTTTCACTATTTTTTTTCATAAATCTCAATCTCCCTTTCTTTTAAAATAGTCTTCTACTTCTTCTGAAGTAATAATTTCATAATCACTTGCTATTTCTTCTATTTCTGTAAAATCATAATTGTCTATATTTTCATCAATAATAATTGAAGCAATAGCATTCTCTGTTCCTCCGTGCAAGTAAGGCTTTTCTTTTCCATCAGTAGTAAAGGCTACATTTGGATGCTTTAAAATATCATATTTAAAGTCCATAACAGGTCTTTCTCCTCTTATAAAAAGAATTGCATACTTATTGTCTAGTAATCTTACTTCATCCGGAGTTAATAACTCTCTACCACTTATTTGATAGTTTGTTGAATAATTGCCACTTCTACCACTAGATTTTCCATAGGTATTAGTGTCAATAGTTTCTTTACCTAATAATTCTGACACATACTTATGAGTTGATTGTTCATTTCCACCAAGATATAAAAACTCATCACAATTTCCTACAATACTTTCCCATTGTTTTTCAAATAAGGCTTTTAATTGTGCTAGGTTTTGTAAAATGATAGATACTGATACTTCTCTTGAACGCATAACAGAAAGTATCTTGTCAAAGTCATCTGGCAAACTTACATTAGCAAACTCGTCCATTACAAAATGAACGTGTACCGGAAGACTGCCTCCATACTTATGGTCTGCTAAAAAAAACAACTGTTGAAACAGTTGTGTGTATAAAATACTAACTAGAAAATTAAAACTTGTATCATTGTCTGGTATAAGTGCAAATAATGCTACTTTCTTTTCTCCTAATGATGGCAAATCTAATTCATCAGTTGCAGTTAAAGACGCAAGACTTTCAAGATTAAACTTTTCTAATCTTGCAGCAAGTGTTATTTGAATAGATTTAAGTGTCTTTGCACTACCAGAGTGATAATCTCTATAATACTTAACTGCAATATGCTCTGGCTCTCTTTCTTCTAATCTATTAAATAAAACATCTAACGGACTTACATAAGTGTCATCATCTTCGTGAACTTCTCCTGCTCTTAATAATTCCATTACCATTGGGAAGTTTTGTTCATCTTCTGGTGCTTCATACTTTAAATAAAATACAAGTGCTAATAAAAGCATACTTGCAGCAGTATCCCAGAATGGATCATTGCTTTGACTTCCTTTTGGTGTAGTTGCTTTAAAAAGGTTTGTGACTAATTTTTGAACATCATTATCGTTCTTTAAGTAAACAAACGGATTATAACAATGACTTTTCTCCATATTGATTAAGTCTAATACTTTTACTTCATAGCCTTTCTTTTCAAGCAATGCACCTGTATCTCTTACAATTTCTCCTTTTGGGTCAAGAATTACCATTGAAGTATTACATTGCATTACATTAGGCTTACAATAAAATCTTGTCTTACCTGCACCACTTCCACCACATACCAATACATTTAAGTTTCTTCTGTGCTTTTTACCATTAAGTCCTAAACACACATTTTGAGTTAGTAATTTATTATTTTCCATTGGGGTTTGTTTGTATTTTTTATTTATCTCGGTTGCATTACCCCACTTTGCAGAGCCGTGTTCTTCTCGCCTACGATAATTCTTTTTAGTAGATAAATAAATTGTAATAGCCATTACATAACCAATTATCAATACTATTATTACTTTTAATGAATCTCCACACCAAGTAATATGAAAAGGATTGCCTATAATATCAGAAAAATCCTTTATTACTTGTGGCAATCCTCCATTTACTGACGGAGCAATTAAAAGTGCTAACCATATCGTAGGTATTAGTCCAATACAATACACCCACTTTGGATAATTAGTATCTGTGTTCATCTCTCCTCAAACACCTTGTGAGAACTTTTTTTTTTGATGGGGTTTCTAGAACATTTATGGCTTTTAATAATACATCATCTACATATTCTGTTTCCTTGCTTTCTTGAACAAGTTTATTCCTAAACTCATTTAAAGCATTAATAAGAATACCTAGTTCATACTTATCAAGTTCTAACACTTTTATTTCTTCTTTCATAAGTTCCTCCTATCTTTCGTGTTCCTTATTTTTTGGAGTCTTTGAAATAGTTTCAAAATATGCACTCATTCTTGTGTTTATATCTTCCATAGCACTACGCATTGATGTTAATTCATTTCTTACTTCACTTGCACTCATATTCTTAAATGCTTCTGGAATAGAATTGATATTTATATCTGATACATCTATTCCATATTTTTTACATAGCATATATGAAGTAGAAACACATTTGAAATTATCTAATTCAGAATTTCCTGTTTCTTCAAGTGCAACTCTTGTTAATTCTTTTGCAAGTTGTTTGAATATTTCTGGTGTTTCTCCACCTCTTTTAACATATAAAGCATTATCTTCTTTATTCCACTCTACAACATTATTGCTATTTGGAATCTCATCTACTGCTTTAATATCAACAGGACAGTCTTTTAATAATGCAGTTAGTTTTACTCTATCATCATAACTGATAGTTCTAGGCTTTTGATTAGAAGTTGTTTGTGATATATCAAACATTTTCTTAACATTATAAGATATTCCGGAACTTCCATCTGCTCTTGTATAAGGGTCGCCCGGCTCTAATATTTTAATTCCGTTTTCTCCTTTTTTAATGAAAGCACCTGACTCTTTCCAATCATCAAACTCTTTTAATTGAGTTGCAGTAGGAAGACTTGCAGATATAACAAGTGCATTGCCAACAGAATATTTATCAAATCTTCCTTGAACATCTAAATATTGTTTATACTTATCAATATCAACTTTAACTTCATCAGCAGTTTTATCCATTAAGTCATATACTTCTTGTCTTTCTTGTTGTTTCTTTTCTATCCAAGCATTTTTATCAAAAGGCTTTTTTGTTTGAGTAGTATTACTACCATTGGCTTTTGCCATAATATCATCAAAATCATTCATATTCACTTACCCTCTTTCCTTTGACTTTTTCTTTTTTGATTTTGGTTGTTTGTGTTTTGTTGTTTTGTTAGGTTGAGTCTTTTCGTTTTTAAGTTCAGATTTATCTAAATCTCGTTCTTTCTTTTGTTCTTCTTTAATAGATTTTATTTCTTCTCTAACCGATGGCTTTTCAGATTTAGTACCCTTGTCTGACTTGTTTTTGTTGTTTAAGATAGGCTCTGACGGAGGGTTTTTTTCCGTCTTTGCCACTTGGGGGTTTGACATATCATTTTCCTCCCTACTAATTGGTTTAGATAAAATGTCATCAACAATTCTTTCCTCAACACTTTTAATAACAACACCTTTGTCTTTACTGTCTTTTGATTTTTGAATTTCACTTTTAATAGAAGCCGTATCAACAGTAGCAAGATTAAATCTATCAACAATACGATTTATTTTACTTGCGTCTTCTGCTCTAACCATAATATCAACCATACCATCTAGGCTCTTTCCTTTACCTTTTAAAGCACAAAATAGAACACCGTATCGTTTTGCTTCTTCTGTGAACTTTCTTAAATCTTCTTCTTTAACAGTAAATACTTTTAGTTCTTTTCCGGATTTAAGCATACTTGTAAGTCTAGTCTTACCTTTTGTTTGCTTTTGGTCTTTTAACATTGCTACCATTATTGCAGCAACATTCTTCGCACCACTACCGGTTAGTTTTACTGCGACTTCAAATCCTTGTAAACTCATTCTTACAATAGATTCGGCAGCGTCACCTGATGTGTTCATTTTTCTCTACCTCCTTGTCTTTTTCTTTTTCATCAGATAATTCTTGAAGATTTTGTTCCATCTTCTTACTTCTTTCTATAATATCTTTACATAGCACCACCTCCTTTCGTAGTGGGTTAATTTCTTTATTCAATTCATCTATTTGTTTTTTTATTTCTTCCTTTTCTTCTTTTGATTTTGATTTCTTATGCTTGTACCAGAGTTTACTTCTCTGATCCATAAGGTCATTTAATCTTTTTTCTTTATCTTCCTTAAACAAAAAAAACTGCTCATCAGTTTTTAAATTATTTCTGACAAGCAGTCTTGTTTCATTTGATATTTGCTCCATCTTTCGTACATCTGCACGAATTGCAGGAGATAATTTTTGATAAGGATATTTCTTTGGGAATACTTTTAATAAATAACAATAGTGAATATATAAAGCATAAAATCCTTTCGGTTTTCTCTTTTTATAATAATTAGCATTATAATTTTTCTTATTTCCATATTCTTCTATGAAAGGTACTCGTTTGATATGTTCTTCATCTATTCTTTGTTTAATTCTATCAATGGAGTATTCACTACCAAAGTATCTTTCAATGCGAATATTTTTCTTATATGGACTTCTTCTTATACTTAACTTATCTCTCCTATAAATAAGTTCATAATCCATTGCTTTCATTAAGTCTTCAAAGTCATAGTAAGAAGTAGCCATACCTATTGCTCTATCTAAATCTTCTTTTGCAATAGAATAGTAATTAACTTTATTATTAAAATCTTTTTGATAATTAGCAAAGTTAATCTTGCTATTCCTACAAGGTTTTTCTTGTATAACTGATAATCCATATTCCTCACATAAGGAATCTGATAATCTTCTTAACTCTGCATAGGTATCTCTTTTATCATAATATCTTTTGCCATCTTTAAAAGATACAGAGTTTATAACAAAGTGATTATGATAATGATTAGTATTAAGGTGTGTACTGACAACAACTTCAAATCTATCTCCCCACATTTCTTCGGCTAGTCTTACACCAATAGCGTGACATTGTTCTGGTGTGACTTCTCCCTCTGCAAATGATTGAAATGCGTGAAAGCCAAGTATTCCTCCTGTCTTTCCATATTGTTCTTTTGTAATAGTCATTTCTTCAAGTGCAGTTTTAGGATTACAATTAACACCAGACACATAGAATTGTTTTTCAGTTTTATAATCTGCTTCTACATAGTCAATAACATTGTGTAGGTCATAATAACTATCTTTACCATATTCACTATTTATTGTTTTCTCTACATTAGTAGTATAGTCTAAAACATTATCTAATCTCTTTTCAATTTTCCATATTCCTGTTGTTGCCATTTCACACTCCTTTCTTACAATAAAAAAAGAGATTACCATTTTACTGATAATCTCCTTAATCTACATTATCTAAATTTTACTAAAAAAGACTTAAATTTTTTGTATAGAAACCTATACAATAATAAACCTAATATAACACCTATTGTATTTAACATTAAGTCATCTACATCTGTTCCTCTTGTTAAAAATAATTGACATATTTCTATAAACAAAGAAGAACAAAACCCTATAATAACAACTTTCTTATTAGATACATTCCATAATAGTGGGATAAAGAATCCTATTGGCATAAACATTATTATATTTCCTAAAAAGTTTATTAGAAAATAATTAAAATATCCATTTACAAAAACCTCATTATAAGTTTCTACTATTACTTTAAATGGAATTAAATTAGTTTCGTGTATTCCACTTTTCACTATTGAAAATCCATTAACTCCATTTTCAAATTTTGGAATAATAGTTTGTGATGATAATCCAACAATAAATAAAACAAATATAAATAATGATATTTCACGATACCAATTCACTTTACTTTTGTTTTTGTTTAATAAAATAAATCTTATTATTAAATAAACAGGAACTGTAATTATCATATATGGAATCATATTTACTACATATCCAATTATTGCTCTCATTTTATCACCCCACTTTCTTAAAAGATTTTATCTTCATAAACATTATATCATTGTTTAATATATTTTAATAGATTTCTACAAATAATTATTCATCTTTTTCTGGACGAAGATACTTACTTTTAATTTCAATGATAAGTTGGTCTAACTTATCAATTTCTTTTTTTAAATGTGGTACATCAATAATACCTTTTGCATTTGCAATTCTGGCTATCTGATTTATATTATTTCCTATATTACGAATACCTTTTATATCTTCATAAAATTGTTCTGGTGGTTTCTCCTTTGGTTTGTATCCTATAATTAAATGTCTAATATAATCAGAAGCATTCATACCTACTGCCTCTGATTTGCATTTCATAATATAATCTTCATCATCATTAAGCCATATTTGTTTTTTTATTCTACGACTTCGCATTTAACTACCTCCGAATCTTCTTCGTGGTCTTCGTCTTTCAATACTATTTGTCTTTCAAGTTCATTAACACGATTTACTTGTAAGCAACACATTAGAGTTGTCATTGCAAGTCCTCCTATAATTAAACCTAAAATAAAAAATAATAATTCACTCATTCTTCATCATCTTCCTTTCTCTAATATCAAGTTTTGTCTAGCAAGGGGATTGGGGATTTCCCCACAAAGGAATTCGTACGGGAGTATGAATTCAGTGCTGGCTAGACATAAGATTTATTCCCCAAGAGTACACTCTCCACAATAAGGACAATAATACTCGCAATTTTCACATTGCATTTTCATAAAAGATTCTGCGTCTAATTCTTTCTGTTCTTCATCAATTTCTTCTTCATTTTCCTCATCAATTTCTTCAACTTCAAAGTCAATAGGCTTATCAGAATCTATTTCAATAATGTCATTTTGAATAATAAATTTTGCAACAATCATTGCTGCTTCTTTTTCATTTTTTGCTTCAATTTCAAAAAAATCTTCATCAACATTTGAAACTTTTACTACATACTTTTTATCAATTGGTTCATTTAAAAGACCAACTTCAATTAACAAATCCATAAGGTCTAAATCTAATTCCTTACACATTTTTACAAACGGAATGAAATAAAAACTTGGTTTTAATCCGTTTTCAAATCTTGATATTTCTGCGTGACTTATACCAATTTTTTCGGCAAGTTTTCTTGTAGAAATACCTAACTCATTTCTCCTTGTTTTAATAATTTCTGCTAACTTCAAATAATCAAATTTCATAAATTTTCTCACCTTTCTTTTTCATATCTTTTTTTATAATTTATTCCTACTTTGGCACATAAAAAGTCATTGAAATCCTTTCCAACTTTTGGTGGATCATCAATGACTTCATATTGTTTTGGAAGAACAGTTTTAAGTGCCATTGTTGCTATTCTCCCTGCACTATCATTATCAAAATGAAGATATATTTTTTTTATATTTTGATTCTGATTTAGATAGTAATTTAATGCAAGTGGTATCTTACTTTCATCAATTTTTTTAGCCGGTTGATAAACTCCGGCAAGTGAAAGTAAGTTATCGTTATACCACTCTTTATTATCCATTTTATTAAGTGTTGCGTATGATAATAAATCAATAGCACTTTCAAATAAATGAACTGTATCATTCTTTTCTATTGAATCTAATTTGAAAGAAAAAGCCTTATGACTTCCATAAGCGTCTTTCATATATCTACTATTATTTGTTGCTCTTACTCCTGCATATCTAGGAACATTATTTTTATCATATCCAACAAATACAACATTATGATTAGGCAAATCTTCATAAATTAAACGATTATCAATACACTCACTTATAATATCTTTATCAATTCCACGACTTAATAAATAATTCATAACTCTATCCGTCGTTTCTGATTTTTTTGGCAAAATAAGTCTTATATTTTGAACTTTTTTAGGTTGTTGATATGTTATTGGTGGTCGTTCTTTTGAATAGCCTAAAATAGTTTCTACTGCCTGAATAAAAGTATAATCTCTTACTTGAATTAAATATTCTAATGCAGTTTTTCCACCAATTCCTCTTGAAAACCAATACCACATACCATTACTTATTTTTAAACTATCGTGCGTTCTAGTCATATAAGTTCCTCTACTAAAATGCACTAATTCTTCTGGCTCATAGTTTTTTAAATAAGTGTATAAATCCATCTCTTTTGCCTTTTGTATTTCTTCCGGTTGATAATAAGCCATAATTTATTACCTACCTTTCTTTGTCTTTATTCTTATTTCTCTGCTCTTGTTTTAAAGAATCTATTGTGGTTTCTACACTACTTTCAAGTGCTTGATGAATTCCACTATCTTCATCCATCCAACCTTGATATAATTCTTCAAGTGGATATTCACTCTTATTAAGTGCTTTTATATCACTAATATCATATTGGTCACTTTCCGGATAAAACATTGAAACTAATTCTTCTTTCATAACTTTTTCATAAGATTTATCAATGATTTTTTCTGGTGGAAGTTTTTTTATTTCTTCAATAAAACTATCATATTCAAGTGATAATTTTTGATACAATTCTTCTCTAATTTTTTCTTCCATAATATCAATCCTTTCTTTATAAAATAAAAAAAGAGTGATAATAGTTTTACCTAAAATCACTCTTACTACTACTTAATCAAATTCATTTTTTTAAATAAATAATATGCTTCTCTCATACCTCGTAAAAACATTTCTTTTTCTTCCATTATTGTAAGGTCTATCATAACTAATTCATATTCACGAATATACTTTGCTTCATATTTTGATAAAGCAATTCTAGTTCCGTTATCTAATATTTCTTCAAGATTAGGACATTTTTTTAATATCTTGTGCTTTTTATCTAAAAGCCTTTGATATTCACTATTCTTATTTTTTAGAAACATTGTTGAATTAGAAATGAACTCGTCAAAGTAATCATTACAATAACTTTCAATAAACGTTTGGTCAAATAATTTTACCATCATTCGCACCTCCTTGTAGCAATTTTATACTAAAAGATATTTATATGCGAATGTGCGATTTATCTTTCATAATCTCTTTTGCATACTTGACTATCGCTTACATCTTCGCCACCATCATCAACAATTTCTTTATCCTTTTCATTAAGATTTAACTTAATGTTAAGTTCATCTAATCGTTTTGATTTGGCTTTCAATTCTTCCTCTTGTGGAAATGGTCTTTTAATTTCTATCTTTGCATTTTCATAATTTTTCTTTGTATCTTCTAAATTACTTTCTGTGTTAGAAAGTTTATTTTCAATACCATTTAATGCATTATCAATACGAGTAATATTTCCACTAGGGTCACTTCCGAGTTCTACTTTGTATGATAAATTATTTTTCATACCCATATAAAACTTTCTATCCATAGTATCAAAAGATAACATCATTTTAAATCCTTTATACTCTCCAATTTCTATTGGCTCTGGATTAGTCATTGACTTACATATTTCAATGATTTTTTCTCCTGCGTCTTTTCTTTCTGTGAAAGTATCTCCTTTTATAATCATTTTTACAAATGAATTATCTGGTGTTTCATTGGCTTTAAATAATTCTAAATCTTCTTTCATATCTTCAATTCTGTTTTCTAATCTTTTAATTTCATTTGGATAATATTTTATAACTTTATCTTCCAAAGCATATATCTCACTTAAATGAGTTTGCTTTAATAATTTTAATTTTGCTACCTGTGTATCTAATTCAGTTTTCTCAATAATATCTGGATTACCGGCAGCAAGTGCTTTAATCTCTGCATAAGATAATGCAGTTTCATCTATATCTTCTGCAAATCTTACCGGAGTTTTAGAAGTCATTATTTGTGAAATAAATCTCTGCTTATTTTCTACTAACTGATATAAATATGCGTCAAAAGTTCCCTCTGTGACATATCTATAAATATCAACTTCTGGATTCTTATTTCCTTGTCTAATTATTCTTCCACTTCGTTGTATTAAATCACTTGGTCGCCAAGGACAATCTAAATCGTGGAGTGCAATTAGTCTATCTTGACAGTTAGTTCCTGCACCCATTTTTTGTGTACTTCCCATTAAAACTCTTACTTGTCCTCGTCTAACTTTATTAAATAATTCTTGCTTTCTAGCGTCTGTATTTGCGTCGTGTATGAAAGCAATTTCTTCTTCAGGTATTCCTCTATCTATAAGTTTTGTTTTCAAATCATTATAGACATTAAACTTGCCATCATTGTGTGGTGTAGATAAATCACAGAACACTAATTGTGCCGATTTATCTTCACTTGTTTTATTCCAAATATCATAAATATTATCTGCACAAGTTGCTACTTTACTCTTATCAAAGTCTTCTAACATTTCATTAGAAAGTCTTTGATCTAGTGCTAATTTTCTTCCATCATTTGTAATCTTTAACATATTATCAACTGATGAATCTACCATTTTATTTCTTATCTTTTCTGCTCTTTCAGACAGTTCTTTTACCAATTCTTTTTGAATTTCACTAGGCTCTATAACTATATTATGATAGTTTGCTTTTGGTACAGGAAGATTAAGCATATCAGAGGTCTGTATGTCTGCAACTTCTTTAAACATTGCCATAAGTTCTGGTAGATTAAAGAACTTTGCAAATCTGGTTTTTGCTCTATAACCTGTACCCTCTGGACTTAATTCTATTGCAGTCACAGTTTCTCCAAAAGTTGAAGCCCAAGCGTCAAATTGTTGAAGATGTCTTTTTTCAAGTTCTCCATATTGCAAGTATCTTTGCATTGTGTATAACTCTACCATTGAATTAGAAACCGGAGTTCCTGTCGCAAACACAACACCTTTTCCGTCAGTTAGTTCATCTAAATATCTACATTTCATAAATAAATCTGATGACTTTTGTGCCTCTGTTTGTGCTATTCCTCCTACATTTCTCATCTTGGTATAAAGGAAAAGATTTTTATAGTAATGTGCTTCATCTACAAATATTCTATCAACACCTAATTCTTCAAAAGTGATTACATCATCTTTTCTTGAAGTATCATTAAGTTTAGCAAGTCTTGTTTCTAAACTTTTTTTAGTTTTCTCCATTTGCTTGATAGAAAATCTTTCGCCATTACTATTTTTTAAATCTTGAATACCAAAAGTTATATCATCAATTTGCTTTTGAATTATTGCAATTTGTCTTCCAACTGACATTGGTATCTTCTCAAATTGTGAATGAGAAATTATAATTGCGTCATAATCTCCTGTGGCAATTCTTGAACAAAACTTTTTACGATTAGCAGTTTCAAAATCCTTTTTAGTTGTGACTAAAATGTTTGCACTTGGATATAATTGTAAGAACTCTTGACCGAACTGTTCTACAATGTGATTAGGAACTACAAATAAAGATTTATTACATAATCCTAATCTTTTTGATTCCATTGCTGCTGCTACCATTTCAAAAGTTTTACCTGCTCCTACTTCGTGTGCTAACAAAGTATTACCACCATAAAGTATTCTTGCTATTGCATTTACTTGATGTGGTCTTAAAGTTATTTCTGGATTCATTTCATCAAAAGTGATATGACTTCCATCATATTCACGAGGTCTAATAGAATTAAATCTTTCATTATACTCTTTTGTAAGTCTTTCTCTACGCTCTGGGTCTTTCCATATCCATTCTTCAAATGCAAGTTTTATTTGCTCTTGTTTTGCTTGTGCAATTGCAGTTTCTTTTTTGTTTAATTCTGCGACTTTCTTACCATTTTCGTCCTCATAATAATCATAAATCCTTGTGTCTTTAAGATTCAAACTATCTTCTATAATCTTATAAGCGTTTGCTCTACCTGTTCCATAAGTGTTAGTTGCTTTTACATTATACTTGTCATAGTTTTTACCATCAATATACCATTCAGAAGTAGATTCCATATAATGAACTCTAATATTCTGACTAGCATAATAATTTGGATTTAATAAGTATTCTATAAATACTTTTATATCTTCTGGTGGTATCCAAGTAGATCCAAGTCTAACACTTATTTCACTAGCACTTAAATCTTTTGGTTGAACTTCTTTAAGATATTTCACATTAACATTAAATCTTTCATCAGTTTCTGCAAACTTTTCTGCTATTCTTAATTTTTCCCTTACATTTCCAGAAAGATATTCATCTGCTGTCACCCAATGATTAGGTTCTCCATACTCTGGGACATTGAATATTTCTCCCTCTAAATCTTTAAGCATTTCGTCCATATTCATATTGCAAAGTTCTTGCATAAATGTTATATCAACTCTTGCTTTTTCAGATAGTGAAACAATTAAAGCGTCATTTGCATTATCAACTGATGTTATTTCTGTTTTAGGTTTAATAGTTCGTTTCGTGAACATATCTGCTTTTCTTGCAAGGTTTCCATTCTCATCTAATATTTCAAGAGAACATAGTAAATAATAACTTGAATCGTTAGAAAAAGCAGAGTTATTACCTCTGCTATTGATTAGTCCATATTTCTTTGTAAATGCGTCATATAAACGATTTAATTTAGCCTGTTCTCTCTTTATGTCTTCATCTGGATAGTCTTCTGTTTGATACTCTAAAAGAGTTCTCACACAGTCCCTTATTTCAATAAGTCCTCTTACTCTATTTTCAGTAGTCATAGCAAGTTCTTGTGGATACATTCTACTATTTTCTCTAAAATAGATTTTGTCATCTACCAAGGTATATGAGAAGTTTCTAACAGTTAAATCTGCTTCAATAGAATTATCTTCTTCTCCTATATCATCTAATTCATATTCTTTTACTTCGGCGTGTATATTTGATATTGCTTGTTCTAGTTTATCTCCTAGATTTTCGCCATCAGATATACAAGCAGAATCATAACCAAATCTAGTAGAAATCATTTCCATATTACCCATAATCATATCTGGGTTATCAATGAAATATTGATTCATCTTTATTCCATTTTCATTTTCTCCTAGATATACCCAATCTGGCTCAATATCAGTTATTGAATCTCTCTTTTGTAAGAATATAATGTCTGATGTGACTTCTGTACCGGCATTTGCTTTAAAAGTGTTATTAGGTAGTCTTATTGCTCCCAATAAATCTGCTCGTTGTGCAATATATCTTCTTACACTTGGATTTTCTTTATCTAGTGTACCTTTTGAAGTTATAAATGCAACAACTCCTCCCGGTCTAACTTTATCAAGTGTTTTAGCAAAGAAATAATCGTGAATTAAAAACTTATTCTTATCATATTTCTTATCTAATACTTTAAAATCTCCAAAAGGAACATTTCCTACTGCTACATCAAAGAAAGAATTAGGAAGATTAGTATCTTCATAACCTTGTACTGCAACAGAAGATTTTTGATAAAGTTGTCTTGCTATTCTACCACTTATTGAATCAAGTTCTACTCCATACATTTTGCAATCTTTTAATGAGTCTGGAAGCATACCTATAAAGTTTCCTGTTCCACAACTAGGCTCTAATATATTACCGGTTTTAAGTCCCATATTTTCTAATGCTTTATACATAGACCTAATTACTACCGGTGGTGTATAAAATGCCGTTAAAGTTGATTCTCGTGCTTGTGAATACTCTGTTTCATCAAGCAAGTTCTTTAAAATATGATATTCATTACTCCAAGAAGAATCCATTTCATCAAATGCTTGTGGAAGTCCACCCCAACCAACATATTGAGATAAAATCTCTTGTTCTTCTGGTGTGGCAAATCTGTTTTCTTCTTCACATTTCTTTAAAACTTTAATTGCTTCAACATTATGATTAAACTTTTCTCTTGGTGTACCCTCTCCTAAACTATCATTTAAGATTCTAAATTGACTACGATCAAAACTTGATATTTCTGGGTGTATATCAAAACTTCTAATTTTATTACTTTTCTTTTTTTCAAACTCTGGAACAATGTTTTCTTCTATTTCTACATCATCAATTCCGGTAGGAGTAGATAATTCCTGTTCTTTTGTTTCTTCTACTTCACTTTTTTCTTCTTGTTTTTGTTCTTCAATATCACTTATTTTAACTTTAAGGTGGTCATTTGCAGGATTTTCTTTTACTTTCCTATCAAATTCTTCTTTGGACATTTCACGATTAAATAATGGATATTGATAATCATACAAGACTACATTAAAATCTCCAATATTTAATATTTCGTATTCATCTGCACCAATATAAACTTTATCTCCTAAATGATATTGATAATCATATTCTTCTTCGGCTTGTTCTGGAACAATACTATCTGCTAGATGTTTTTCTGCTTCTATAAACTCTCTTTCTTGTTCTTGTTTTTCTAACCAATTAGGATATTCTTCTAATTCCTTTGGATTTAGGTATCTATCTTCGTGTATAAGAGTTTTTATTCTCTTTTCAATATAATTCCACTTAAAGAGTTGTTCCGTTGCACTAGGGTCAAAATAACCACGATAAAAGCGAATACCTTTTGAATCATAATCAATTCCTATACCGGAACCTTTTATAGTTGCACTTGCTCCACCTATACCATATAGATTTTTAAGATAATTGATATTATCTTCTGTTGATAAACTCTTTTGGAACATTTCATAAATAGAATATTTAGTTTCTATTCCTATTTCAGTAAGATATCTATCAACAAACTCTTGTGTAAACTCTAAATCTGATACTGTCTTTTCACTATTATCATCAATTAAAGATAATTGGTCTGTCATACTAGGCAAAGGCTCAATTCTATCATTTAATTGATTTAATAATATCATTGCCTCATAGTGATATGTTAAGTCTTCCCAACTAACAAAACTTTCAGTATCTCTTGATAAAAAATTACCTTTCCAAAATAAAATACCGTTGTCATAAGTTTTATAACCATACATCTGGTCATCAACTATAACACCGGTATAATCAGAATTAAATATTCCTTTAAGGAACTCTGCTCTTTTTGTAATATTTTGTTCATTGTTAATAAAGTCCTTTATTTCTTTATTAGATTTTCTTAAATGTGGAGTTGTACTTAATATTTGATTTATCTTTTCATCTAGTACAACATAAGAAGTTTTTGATTTATCTGCTTCGTAGATATTTAAGCGTATATCAACTCGTTCGCTACTATCTCCTCTGCTGATGTCTTCAAGTTGTTCATTAGTCCCACCCATTTCATTGGGTCTGTTGCTTTCAATTTCTCTGTTATCTTCTCTTTCTCTTTCATCTCTGATACTATCTGTTCTACTCTCTCCATTGCCGTTTCTTGAATATTCATTAGGTGTTCTGGAAGTTGATTGCTCATTAGTAGAGTCGTGTATAGAGATTTCTTGTTCTCTTTCAAGTATCTTAACCTCATCATTGCGTATTTGCCCTCCACTTGAATCTTGTTCTCTGGTATCGCTAGATCTGGTATCTCGTAATCCCCTTGACGTGTGTAAGTTATCATAATTATTCCTCCTTTCAGCAGTATTTCTGCTTTCGCTTACATCATAAGACAAATCATTATCTATATCAAATGTGCGAATTTTATTTATTTCGTTAATTCGCAGATTTTTAATTGTATTATAAATCTCACGAAGTCCCATTTCTGATATTTCACTTGTTGCAACACCTATTCTTGTAATAGTGTCATAACTATTAAAACTTAATATATCTATAAAGTCTTTATGAGTGAAATATTCATTAGGATTTAATCCACATCTTTTAATTATTGAATAAGCAATACTATTAGAAAGTGCATTTTGAAATAATGCTTTTACACCATCTTCATCAAGTAATTCAAGAGAACTATTTTCTCTATAAAACATTAAATCTTCTAAATAATCTTGCATATTATCTTCAACAATTATCTTTGATACTGATTTAATTGCAAGTCCCAGAGAACTTTTATCTTCAAGTTCTCCGTACTTGTTTTCTAATGACTCAATAATGTCTAATTCATAAGGTTTAGAAACTGACCATAATCTAAAACTTTTTCCAAACTTACTGTTTGTATCTGCAATATCAAAAACATATCGCAAGTTAGTATAGCCATTATCTTCTGAAAGAAGTGCTATTCCTTTTGCACCACGATTAACCCATCTTCCTACTTGTTTATTCCAAGCCTCTATCTTTGCACAGGCAACTGCTTGTGGTCTTTGTGCATAAATTAAAACTTGGTCATTAAAAGGATATTTATAGTTCATTGCAGCACATTCCAAAAAGGACATCCATTCATCTGGATTCTTACTTATTTGTGTTAAGGTTTCTCCATAAAGGTCTGTAATTAGTCTTAATTTACTCGCCATATTGCACCTCCTATTCTAAATTAGACTATTCGTTTGTCGTTTTATTTTCTTTTATTTTTTCTCTTACTCTTACTAGTACATCATAGTAATTTGTTTCAATAGAAATCATATTCTCAATTCCATAAAATAAAACATAGAATAAATCAGTTATTTCATTATTATAGAATCTCATATCTACCATTTCTGTTCCGTCTTCTTCTGTAATAGGAACACTATATCTTAATAACTTATCTTTCATTTTAGATGATTTTTGAGCAATTCTTTCATTCTCATAATCAATCATATTATTTAATACTTCAACAAGTTTATTAAACTCATCAACATTTAATTTAATTTTTATTGGTGGTATTCTCTTTGAATATGCCATTCTAATTCCTCCTATCTTTCTCTGTCTTTATCTTGTTTTACTTTTTCATTTAAAACAATATTATTTCTATAATTTGCTAATGCTTCTTTAACAGAAGTATTACTTAAAATGTCATCTACTTTTGCTTTGGCTTCTTGTTTATTTTTAGCCTCTACTTCAAAAGTAATCGTTCCATTTATATCTACATCAATTTCAAATTTTTTCATTTGCTATCATTTCCTTTCTCTTTATAGCCACTTAAAAAAGATATTATCTGTCTATTTTTTATGGCTCTTTTAAAATCTATAATTATCAACATTTCAGAAGATGTTAGATTATTTAATTTTTCTAAATCTTCCAATTTCATTGCAAGGATTTTTTTATCTGTGTTAAATCCTGCTCCAAATAACTTTTCTAATGTTTTAGTTATTTGTCCTAAATTATACTTGTTATCCATAATCTAAACCTCCTATTTAGTTTCAACTAATTCACAGATAACTACAATTTGTTTATTTGTATTATGCCTACAAGTAATTAAAGTAAGTGTTGTTTTTTCTTTATTTCTAATAATATTGGCAGTTCCTGTCTTTTCAATATCATACATATTAACAACTTTATACTTGTACTCTTTTCCTTGATAGAAAATACTTACTTCATCATCTTGTGATAATCTATTAAGATTTCTAAAATAAGATACTCTCCCTGTTCCAGAATGTCCGGCTAAAATAAAATTACCATTTGCAATATCTGGATAAGTTGATTCTTTTAATATTTGAATATTTCTATTCACATTATTACAATAACTACCTTTTTCACATAGACCTTTTTCAAGACCAATTTTAGGTATTTTAATTACTGCAATATAATTAGTATTATCTTGTTTAGTTTCTTCTTGCTTTTCTTCGGTTGGTTGTTCATCAACAATAGTTTCATCATCTATTGTTTCTTGAACTTCGTAAAATTCTTCAATTTTAATATCTTCTGCTCTATCTAATAAATAGTTATAAAGATATTTTCCACCTACTACTGCAATTCCCATTAAGATAAGTAAAGAGCCAACTATGATAAGTTGACTCTTTTTACCTTTACTATTATTCTTATTTTCTTTTCTTTTTAACATAAACAATAACTCCTATTCCACTTAATATTAGTAATGATCCAACAAGTTCTATAACGTGATAATCATTAACTCCTGTATTAGGTACTTCAATAACTACCTTTTCATCAACCATTGTGCATTTAACAATTTCTCCATCTTCAAGTATTTCAAAATACATTTTTTCTGGATTTAATGTGTAGCCCTCTGGTGCTTCCTTTTCAACAAAATAGTATTTACCATATCTTAAATCTTCAATAGTAATTTTACCATTTTCGTCTGTTTTACCACTAAATACTAACTCATCTTTATCGTTATAAACTTCAATTAGAGTATTTGGTAGTGGCTCACTTGTAGATATATCTTGTTTAGTTATTTCTACTGTTCCTGTGATAGGTTTATTTTTCATTTCTGCCTTAACAATTTCTCCATTGTCTTTAATTTCAAAATAAACTTTTTCATCAGTTATCACATAACCTGTTGCTGCTTCTTTTTCTAAAATATAGTATTTTCCTACTTTTAGTTCATCTACAACAACTTTACCTTTTTCATCAGTAGTTCCTGTGAATATTAGTTCATTGTTTTCTGTATAAATTTCTATAATAATATTTGGAATAACTTCTCCATTTACTAAATCAGTTTTAGTAAATTCAATTTTACCTTTCTTTAAGATATTAGTCATTTCAAGTGAATCATAAACTATTGGTGTTAAATTATCTTTTTCAGTAAGTTCAATATGATACTCTGTTTCATCTAACACATATTCATCATCTGTTTCGGCTTCTTTAACGATATATTTTCCAAGTGGTAGTTTTTCACTTATAGCATAACCGTCTTTATTAGTTTTCATTGTTCCAACTAAATCGCCTTTATTATAGTAAATATGATTACCATCTGGTGATTTTATATCTTCTTCTGCATAGATATTATAAACAATTCCCTCTAATGATTTTCTACCATTATAATTGAATGTGTCATTATCTATTTCAAATAATTCTCCACTTTTAGAGATTTCAATTTGTCCTTTTATTGGTGTGTTTTTATAATATACAGTAATAAATGGACCATAAGTTGTATAAGCATAATGAGTATTATCTCCAATAGTAAAGTCTAGTCCATTTTTATCTAATACATAACCTCTTGGGCTATCAGTTTCAATTAGTTTATAATTACCTGCTACTAATTTTAAATAAGTGACAAACACTCCATTCTCATCAGTTTTAAATTCACTATAAACTTTTCCACCTACAAATTGTGATACATATTGTTTTGTATCTTTGTTATAGATTTTGAAAGTAGTATTTGCTAATGCAATAGTTTTACCTGTTTCAATATCTGTTTTAAATACTTGTAAATATGCTGATAAAGCATTATTTAAAATATTATAATATTGCTCTTTTTCAGAGTTATAATCAACAGTTATAAAGAAATCATAAATCTTTTCATAACCTGTTGTTGAGTTTACTTGATGGAACTTCCAAACTCCATAAGGAAGATTGATTGTAGCATAACCATTCTTATCAGTAGTTATTTCATCAAACTTATCTCCATTAGGGAAGTAAATCTCAAATGTTATTCCTTTTTCTGCATTTAAGAAAGTAGTTTCCCCATCTACAAACTCATATTGTTTTAAAATACTTACATAATTCTTAACTACTGTTTCAAATACATCTAGTTTCTCGTTTTCTTTACCTTTCAAATCAAAATTATATTTTGTATTATCAAGTAAATAACCCTCACTAGCATTTATTTCTTGTAAGTAATAAGAATTATATGGAAGTACCTTTGGACTTTTACCATATCCATTTTCATCAGTTTTAATTGTAGTCACTAATTTTCCTGTGGCTTGTTCATAAACACCATATTCTGCATTTTTAAGAGTTGCTTGTCCTTGTGGTTTAGTTTCATTAGTTTCTTTATCTTTCTTTGTTAATTCAACATCTCCATAATAACTATTTACTCTTATTTTTGCTATAACCGGATCAGTTGTTCCCGGTATCATCATATTTTGGATTCCATCTCCAACAAATAATTCATAAGCAGAATTATATGGCATTTTTTTAGTAAGTGTTAAATCTATTGCACCATCTTTTGTTGGCTTAATAGTAAGATTATTTCCATCTACATTATAATCTGCTCCATTAACACTTATACTATAATTTCCTAATACATTGTTAGTATCAGTTATTGTAAGACTTTCTCCTACTTGTAATCTATAAACTCCACCATTAAATGATGGTCTATCGTAGTGATGAGAAATTAGTCTATTTATTTCGGCTTCTTCACCAGAAATATCAACTTGTGTTCCTGCACCCCAACGTTCAGTAGAGAATGTTGTATGGGCTCCTTCTCCTATTATTGTGTCCCATATCATTCCTTGTGTTGCCATTCTATATTGCATTGTTTGGTGTCCTGGATAAGTGTATCCATAATAACCTATTAACAATAGTCTTTCTTTTATTGAGTTAGGTAGTCCTGTTGCTTCCCAACTTCCTTGTGAATAAGTTGTACCCTCTTTTACATTAGGCTCAATACAATAGGCAACCTTTCCATCCATTTCGTATGGACGCCAATACCAAGAGTGATGGTCACTTCCATCTCCCTTTGCTCTGTTATACCAATAGTCTGAATTAGTATAACTTAAAGTTGCTGCTTGAACTGCATTAGCATTAACTATAAATCCTATCATTAGCCCAAGCATTACTAAAAAATATTTAGCACATTTTTTCATTGCTTTTTTCCTCCTCTCGTGAACATCTGCCCGAAACAACACAGGCAGAATAACAAAAAAGCACTATCAAACTTAATAGTGCAATTCCTATAATTTTTAACATTTTAGTTTCCTCTTTCCATAAAAAAATGACTCATAGTTGAGTCACTTTAATATTTTGATTTTAGTGTTGCGTCTAATCCCTCTCCACTTCTACAAAAGAAATGAAGATACCAACCTTCTCCTTGTTCATCAATAACAGGATAACACCTAAAATAATTTATTTCTGGTTGAATTGGTGCTTCTGGATGTTGTTCATTGTAATCAAGAACATAATCAAGTTCTGCATTTTGTATTTGTGTGCCTCTTGAAAAACAAGCACTTTCAGAACTAAATTCTTTTTTTCCACCGGTTATTGAATCATAAAACGATGTTGATACATTATTCTTTTGTCCAGAATTATTGTTTTGTGTATTAGAACTTGGTTGTTCTGTTTGCTGTGTATTTTGCGTAGGTTGTTGTGGTGTAGGAGCAACATTTGAATTGCTACTACTTTCTTGCTTTTTTGGTGCTTCTTGTTTAGGAGCATTACTAACCGAAGAACTAGGTTTCTCTGTTGATTTTGATTTAGTTTCCATTTTTACATTTTTTTCAGTTTCACTTGGTTTTTCTTCACTTTTTTCTTCCTTAACCTCGTCTTTAACTGCAATATCTTCCGTATCTATTTTCTCATCAACTTTCTCAATTTTGGTTTCTTGTTTTAGTTGCTCCTGTGATTGCTCTCTTGTTGGTGTTTTTAGCATAGAATTAACACCTACAACTGCACTAACAATTACTGTGCATAAAATACTCAAAACTAATTTTTTCATTCTAATCACTCTCCTTTGTTTACTTTTAATCTAGCATAATACTTGAATATTTGCATTTGTACGATTTAGTTATTTATACATACTTTTTTCAGTTAGTAATAAATAGTTAGTAATACTAGGGAGGATTGTAAGGAGGGATTTGTGGAATACAAACTCCCATTATCTTTCCATTGATTTTTGCTTCTGCAAATGTTTTCCATAAAACTCAATGGCTTTAACAACAAAATCTTCAATGTTTTTTCCTTTTATTTCTTTTGGGAGTACACTTCTGATTCTTGTTTCATTGAAACTGATATGTGGGATTTGGTTGGGTTTTTCTTCTGACATAATCCTATCAATTTCATTTTGAGTAAGAGTCTTTGCTTTACTCAATGCCCTTAATCTAATCGCTTGGTCGTGTGATGGTGTAGCGTCACAATATTCAATACAATCAAGTAATTGATATTGTTCTTCTTCGGTTAAGTGTGACAATTCAACTGCCGGTCTTAATGCTATACTTGGTTTTTGCTTTAAGACATCATTATCTACCATATCTAAAAGTTCAGGTATTAAGTTATTTAAACTCATATATCTATAAACTTGGTCACGACTTTCGCCTATTTCTTTGCCAATGATTGAAGCACTATCCAACTTCGTCGCCACTGGCGACAAAGTTAAATCTGTTCTTTTACCTTGGTGTTTAATTGCCTCATATTTCATTTTATAGGCATGGGCTTTCTCGCTTGGTAGTATTTCTTCTCTTTGCAAGTTGCTATCTACCATAATAATAACTGCTTCATCATCTGTTAAATCTCTAACAATACACGGTATAGTTTCTTTATTTGCTAATTGACTAGCGTATTTTCTTCTATGTCCAGAAACCATTTCATATCTGCCGTCTTTTTTTTGCCTTACGAGTGCAGGAACTAGAACGCCATTTTCTTTTATGCTATCACGCATATTATACATATCATCATTCTCAATAACTTTAAATGGGTGATTTGGAAAATCATCAATATTACTTATTTTAATATCAATAACTTTTTCTAAATTAGCGTTTGTTCGTTCTTCTTCTGTTGTAAAAAGGTCATCTAACTTTGGTAGTGGCATTTTTGATAAGTCTTTTGCCATCATCAAGCACCTCCTTTGTCAACGAAGAATATGCTTCTGCTACTACTCCACCTTTATCATAAGAAAAGACACTTCCTCCAGATGATGTGGATTCGGCAGTTTTAACAGCACGAGGTATTCTTGTTTCATACAACTTTAATATACTCCCATAATTATCAGTTATTTGATTTGCTATTTCTTTTGACAGATTAGTTCTTTTATCTACTAATGTTAAGAATGCTCCATCTATTTTTAGTGTAGGATTTATTTGTCTTCTTACCTTATTTATTATTTTAAATAAATCGGTCATTCCTCTTAATGCGAAATATTCACTTTGAACAGGAATAAGGACACTATCTGCACTTGCAAGAGCATTTATAGTAAGCATACCTAAACTAGGCTGACAATCTAATAAGATATAATCATAATCATTTTTAACAACTGATAAACAATTTCTTAAAGTATATTCTCTACTCATAGCGTATGCTAGTGAATTTTCTAATGCAGATAAGTTTAAACTAGAAGGAATTAAATCAACGCCCTCATTATGGTGCAATATACTTTCTTTTGTTTTAATTTCTTCATCATTCATTGATTGTTCCATTAAATCAGATAAAGTATATTTTAATTCTTCTTCATTATACCAACCTGCATAAGTAGTTAAGTTGCTCTGTGGATCAACATCAACTATTAAAACCTTTTTACCTTGTTTCGCTAATGCTACTCCAAGATTAAAAGTAGTTGTTGTTTTACCTACGCCACCCTTTTGATTAGTAATAGCAATTACCTTGCACTTATTATCTTGCATATATTCGCCTCCTTTCTTTTTTATTAAGCCAACATAAATAAATATGATGGCTATGTACTCCATTTCTGGCATAAAAAAAGAACTGACTCTCTATAATCAGTTCAAATGTGTTATTTATTTATTTTTAATATCAATTCATCAATAGGGTCTGTATATCTACCTTGTTTCAATATTTTATTTCTAAATTCATTTAAAGCCATTATTATAATTTGCTTTTCATTGTTATATAACGGCAATCTAACTCTGTTTTTTTTCATTGTAATCACTCTCCTATGTTAAATATGGCATTTCAACTGTTTTAGGAATTTCTAGTGTATTTGTATATTCTTCAAATTTATCTACTGTATCACTTTCCATTTTATTAGTCACTCTAACATATATATTATAAGTAGTTTGAATAGTTGAATGTCCTAATCTTTTTGATACTGCTTTAATATCAGCACCACTTTCAATCAATCTAGTTGCGTGTGTATCTCTAAAATCGTGAAATCTACAATTTATTCCTAATTCATAATGAATAACCTTAAAAGCATACTTGGGTGAATCTGTACCTAGGAATTGTCCGTTTTCTTTAACAAATACTAATTGTGCCTCTTTCAAACCAACACCTAATTCTGCTTTCGCTTCAAGTAATTTTATTTCTTCTCTATTAGTTATTTCATTTAACACCTTTTTTTCATAATAACAAAGATAAGAATCTCCATAAAATTTTCTGTTTTCTTCTTGTTCCTGCTTATATTCCTTTAAAGCCTTTATTAAAGTATCTCCAATAGATATTGTTCTTCTACTTTGTGGATTCTTACAATCTCCATAATACCATACACCAACTGAATGACCCTTTGTTATGCTTTTTCTTTTAGGAAGTCCATATTGATTTTTCTTTATTATGTTTTTATTTATAGTTAATGTTTTCTTATCAAAATCAATGCAGTCCCAAGTTAATCCATATACCTCTGAAACTCTCATACCTGTATAATATGCAGTTAAGAAAGCATAATATATTGAATGAGTGCCTTTAAATCTATCTAATATTCTTTCAAATTCTTCTTGTGTAAAAATATGTGCAGGGTCGCTTTGTATTTTATCTATTCTAGGTGCGTGTACGTGTTCTGCCGGATTAGAGTTAATATAATTTAGTGTATAACACGCATATTTTAAAGACCCTTTAATTACTTTTAAAATACTAGCCATATAATTTTTAGAAAAAGAATAATCAACATATATTTTGTTTATAAATTCTTGAAGTAATCTAGTATCTAACTGCCATAATTGATAATATCCTATTCTAGGTTTTACGTGATTTTTTATAATGTTTATATAAGATATAGTTGTTGAATAATGCAAATTAAAACTTGCATAAGTATCTATCCAATAATCTAAAAAATCTGCATACGACATTTTTTCTCTTAATTGTGTCTTAGTACCACTATAATAAAAATCATTGAATGCTTTGGCACCCTCCTTAAAAGCCTCTTGTCTTGTTGGATATCCTGACTTTGATATCCATTTTCTTGTTCCTTCTACTGTTGCAATTTCAAAACGGTATTCATATACCTTTCCACGTTTTCTTACGCTTACCATAATTATCTCTCCTTCACTATATTAGTGAACGAAAAAAATGCCAACATTCACGAATGCTGACATTTATAAATTATTGTCCACAAAGTTTGTCCACGTAGATTTTTCCTTGATTTATATAGGTTTTTCAAATTTCTGTCCTCAAAATATTTTTTCTGTGGACTGAATGTGGACATTTTGACCACTGTGGACATTTTTTATGATTTCTTAATTTTTCTTTTTTCCCAATTTATAAGGGTTTGTGAGTTTACTTACCACAACAGTTCTTATACTTCTTGCCACTTCCACATGGACAAGGTTCATTTCTTCCTACTTTTTTTACTCTTTTTGGTGTTTTCTTTTTAGATTCTTTACCATCATTTGCAACGCCTTTTTCTACTTCTTTTCTTTCTGTATTTTGTCTAATTTCAGCTTTTAACAAATATACAGTTGTCTGGGCATCTATTTTCATTAATAATTTTTCAAATAGTTCATAACCTTCACTTTTATATTCTCTTAAAGGATCGTTTTGAGCATATCCTCTTAAATGAATTCCTTCTCTTAAATGTGACATAGTATTAATATGTTCCATCCAGTGTGTATCTATTACTCTTAGAGTAATTGCTTTTTCAAACTCATCTTTTATTTCTTCTGGTACTTTAGATAATTTTTCTTCATATTCAAATTTTAATTTATTAAATATGTATTCTGCCATTTGATCTATATCCATATTTGATATTTCATCAATAGTTATTTTTTCTTTTATAAGATCATTTACTGCTTCTAACATTTCAGATAAATCATTTCTATTTGTATTTTCATTTGAAACGTGTGAATCTAATAAATCATATATATAATTATTAATTGATTCTAATACATCTTCATGAATTGAATCTTTCTCTAAAATATCATTTCTTTTTTTATAGATAATAGTTCTTTGTTCATTTAATACATTATCATATTCTAGTAAAGTTTTTCTTATATCAAAGTTATTACCTTCAACTCTTTTTTGAGCTGATTCTAATGATCCCGAAAGCATCTTATTTCTTATAGACATTTCATCATTAAAACCAACCCTTTGAAGCAATAATTTAGCTCGATCAGTACCGAATCTAACCATTAAATCATCTTCAAATGAAACACAGAATTGACTAAATCCAGGATCTCCTTGACGACCTGAACGTCCTCTTAACTGATTATCTATACGTCTTGATTCATGGCGTTCTGTACCTATTACGGCAAGACCACCTAATTCTTTAACCTCATCACTAAGTTTAATATCTGTTCCACGACCTGCCATGTTAGTTGCGATAGTAACAGCACCTTTTTCCCCTGCTTTAGCTATAATTTCTGCTTCTCTTGCATTATTCTTAGCATTTAATACTTCGTGTGGAATATGAGCCTTTTTTAATCTTTCACTTAATAGCTCACTTGTTTCAACTGCTACAGTACCTACTAATACTGGTTGTCCTATTGCATGACGTTCTTTTATTTCATTAATTATTGCTTTATATTTTCCCTCTTTTGTTGCAAATAATAAATCTCCATAATCTTTTCTAGCAATAGGCTTATTAGTTGGAATTGTAATAACATACATATTATATATTTCTCTAAATTCTTCTTCTTCTGTTTTTGCTGTTCCTGTCATTCCTGATAATTTTTTATACATTCTAAATAAGTTTTGAAAAGTTATAGTTGCAAGAGTTTTTGTCTCTTCATTAATTGTTACTCCCTCTTTTGCTTCTATTGCTTGATGAAGTCCATCAGAATAATTACGACCTTTCATAAGACGACCTGTAAATGGATCTACAATTACAATAGCATCATCACTTACAACATAATCAACATCTACTTTCATTCCATAATTTGCTTTTAATGCTTGATTTATAAAATGTACTAATGTTGTATTTTCAATATCATATAAATTTTCTAATTTAAATGTTTTTTCTGCTTTTTCTATTCCTACTTGATCTAATGCAACTGCTTTAGTTTTTTCATCATATATATATCCTTCATTTTCTTTTAAAGTTTTTACAAATTTATCTGTTTGAATATATAAATTGGCAGACTTCATAGAACCTCCAGATATAATTAATGGAGTTCTAGCTTCATCTATTAATACTGAGTCAACTTCATCAATTATTGCAAAATTAAGAGGTCTTTGTACTCTATCTTGTGCTTTTATTACCATATTATCTCTTAGATAATCAAATCCTATTTCATTATTTGTAGAATATAATATATCACATTCATATGCTTCTTTTTTCTCTTTAGCGCTCATATCACGATAATTAATACCTACTGTAAGCCCTAAATACCTATATATTTCTCCCATCCATTCAGCATCACGTCCTGCTAAATATTCATTAACTGTAATTATATGAACACCATCACCTGATAGAGCATTTAAATATGCTGGAAGTGTAGATGTTAATGTCTTTCCTTCTCCAGTTTTCATTTCTGCAATATTTCCATAATGAATTGCAAGACCGCCTACTAATTGAACAAAGAATGGTTTTTCTCCTAAGACTCTATAAGCTGCTTCTCTTACTGTAGCAAAGGCTTCAACTTTTATATCTTCTAGTGTTTCTCCATTTGCAAGTCTTTCCCTAAATTCATTAGTTTTATTTTTTAATTCTTTTTCTGACATATTAGAATATTCTTCATCTAATGCATCAATTTCTGTTGCAATTTTCTTAAATTTTTCTAATTCTTTATATTCATGATCAAATATACGTTTTAAAAATTTCATATATCTATTCTCCTTTACGTACATATATATATTCTAACAAAAAAAAAGTAAAATTGATAGTAAAATTCGAAAAAAAGCAGGATAAACGCATGAGAAATTATGCGTTTTTTGTGTTATTATATATATAAAGGA
>CAMKGA010000018.1 GCA_946412015.1 uncultured Caryophanales bacterium | reverse complement strand
GTCTTCATTGACGGTTTTTGTCGTGGACAAAATTCATGTCTTTATTTTCAACCTTACACCTCATTTTTTTAGGGGGTTTAACTTCTGTAATCACCTTACTAATTCTCGCCCTATTTTGTATCTATTATAGTCATTTTTGATCAATTTTTATATATTTTAATATATTTTTATATAAAACATGTAAGATGTTATTTTGAGTTTTTCCTTATTTTACAATGCTTTCTAAAAGGGTTTAAATTAATTGTAATCAACCAGTTTATATTAGTTTTATTTTCATTATTCATGTAAATCACCTACTTATTCATTACTTCTTTTAATCTATTTTTATATCTTATTGGAACAAGTTTTTTAACATTACCTTGCTCATCAACACTTACTTCTGGAATATATATTCCTGTTTCAAGTTCTATATAATCCGCAATTATTCTTCTATGGCAAAATTCATCTATTGGTTCATGACATAACAATATTATATCATTACCAAATTTCTCATTTAATATATAAAGTAAATCTTTAAAATCTAAATCTTTTAATCTTATATCATAATAACTCCTAATATATTCATCTTCTATTTGTTTCCTAAACTCAACATACTCTTTTAATTTAGAAACATCATCTTTCAATTTTTCTAATTCTTCTAACTTTTCAGCATAAGGTGTATAAGTAACTAGTTTAGGAGCTAGTTTTTTATATGCTGGTCCAAAATATCCCCAAGCATTACCACCATCACCTGTAACAGATACAGTATTACCACTTTTTACATCATAATAATTACCAGTTCCTAAAATTACTTTAGATAAATTACTCATTTTATCACGTATAATCAATCTTATAGAAATATTAATTAATTTCTTATTGATTGATCCCTTTCTATTTTAATATTTTTTTATAAAACATGTAAGATCTATTTTTGGATTTTTACTTATATTATAAGGATTTAGGAGTGGTCTTGACTAAATCGTAATCAACCAGTTTATATTAGTTTTATTTTCGTTCATTTGAATCAACTCCTCCAATGTATTATTTCATTTGCTCTAATTCACTTAATGATTTAGATTTTTTTATTGTTTCTTTTGATATTTCTATTAGTTTGTTATCTACTGCAACATAATGAACCATCTCTATATTATCTATGTCCATAGCTTTTCTTATTTCATTTTCTATATAATGTAATTGAACACAATGAAGAGATTTATCTACTGATGCAAATATTATTTTATTTATTTTAACTCTAGATATCATACCTATTAGTTTAGTTATAACCATATTTATATGTGTTTCTTCTAAACATACATCGTAAATATTATCTGAAATCCTTTCTAATTCTTTATAAGCTTCCGGTTGCATTCTATCAAGACAACTACCTACAATTATTAATGTATCTTCTACATCATAAACATTTGTTTTTAATAAATCCTTTTTCATAATTTCACCTCTTTTTACTAATATTAAATTTGTCGGCATATTACAAGCCAGTACTCTAATTTCTCACAAAAATGAGAATATTTTAACCTATTTTTTAAAATTTTTCATCTTTTTTTATTAAAACTTGCAAGATCTTATTTATTAAAAATTCCCATTTTATAAGGGGTTAAGTGATAGTCGCCATAAATACAGGACAACCAGTTAATTCCAACTTTAGTTAACTTTTCTTCATTTGACATTTTTATCACTTCCTTATTCTCTAATTCAATATCTCATAAATTTTGCATTTATTGTAATTAATTATAAAATTCAGGATGTTCTATTTCCTTGAAGTTTTTAATTTCAGTATCAATTACGAAGTTCTCATCAAATTTAGAAAATGATTTATAATTCAAAACTTCTTTATGATTTTTAATATTATCAACTCTAATATATACATATGTTTCTATTGGTTTGTCATTTACTAATACAAAAATTTTTCTTCTTTGATACATTTCAGGGCAATATTCAAAAGCATCACATATTTCTAGACATTTATCATCTAACTCTATTACACATCCATATAGAACATTCCCATCTTTTTTGTCTATGAAATACCATCCATCTTCTGCTTCATATACAGAATAGTCTTTTAAGATAGCTTCATACATCTTTAATTTTTTTCCAAATAGTTCTTTTTGAATTTTAGGACTTTTTAGTGTACCGTATACAAAAATTTTATTCATTGCATTCTCCTTTATTAAAGACATTTTATCATAATTTAAACATTATTACTATAAATGCGAAAAAATCTCGATGTAAAAAAGTAAGTATTTTCAATAGTTTCATGGAACTTTCTATAAATTGTTTTATCGCAGTTAATTCCGACTGATGTTAAACTTTTTTTATTTTCTTTGCTCATCTTAACCACCTTCTTTAATCAATTTTAATGTATTCAATATCTAATAATTTTTTATCATCAAATTCTAATTTCATTATAGATGGTGAATCCATTATACTATCTTTAATTAAAATTTTTCCATTATAACTAATAGTTATCTTTTTGGGAATTTGTGCATTAATCAATTTGCAATACTTTAACAAATAAAATAACGTACAAGCATTATGTGTAACAATTGCAATGATTTTATTATCAGATTGTTCAAGCAAATAATTAATTTTATTATCCAATCTATTTCTAACATCTTTTTGAGATTCGCCATTTAAATTTTTTAAATTTTCATCTTTAAATTGATTAATCCAAAATTCTTCTCTATCAGTGCTTTGGTCAAAATCTCCATAATGTCTTTCATCAAAAGCATTTGATATATTAATTTTAGTTCTATTATTTGCAATATATTTTGCTGTTTGAATCGTACGAACATAATTACTGCACCAAACTTCTTCTACATTTGATAATTCTTTTAATTGCGATAATTTAAAAGCTTTCTTCTCGCCTTCAATACTTAAAATTTTCTTTTCATCCTTAACTTGATTTGAATCATTGCTCTCATTGTTACCATACATTTTTTCTTTAATAGAATGCCTTATTAAATATATAGTTTTTTTCATATTATATTGTTCTCCATTACATTTGATTTCTTATAGATATTTATTATTTATGTATAATAAGTAATATACTTTACATTTTTCTTTAATTATTTTTTGTACCTACAAGTTTCTTTTGATCTTTATTTTCTAGTTGTTTCTTTTCTCTTTCAAGTTCTTTTAAACTTTTCTTAGGTGTTGGCATATCTTCTGGCATAGTTCCACCAATATCTGCAATTGCTTTTCTCACCTTTTTACCAACTTCATAATGCACATCTTTTGCTTCTTTTTCACCTTGTACATTATCTTTAATTAACCTTTGCTTAGTCTGATTTATCCTAAATAAATTAGCAACTAATTCATCTTCATTCATATTATCTAAAATATCTTCCCTATAACGTAACTTTTTTCTTTTAAAAATATCATCAGCAGTTTCACCATTATATAAGCCTTTATAGCCCGCATTGTGAAATTCTGCCATATTTTTAACACCTGCAGATGATGCAACTTTTTGAAGAGTATAATTACCTTGTTTAGTTAATTTTCTTTGATAGAATCTTTTTTCATCATCTGATAAAGAATCATATTCTTGTTCTGTTATCTCCTGTTTTCTAGTTTGAATTGCAAAATAGGTTTGTCCTAAGGCAACAACTTCTTTACTTGGATCAGCATTTTGTACAATTAAATAGCATATATATCTTGATAACTTATAATCTTTAATAAATTCTTCTTTTCCTTTACCAGTTTTTATTGGCTTGTTGACTTCAACAACCCAATCTTCTTTATCTGAAACACTATTTTTTGCAGATATTACTGCTTTATCTATTACTTTTTGAAAATTTCTCCAATCTTTATATTCTAATACTTTTTGCAATTCACGGGCATACCAATATTCATTTCCGTATTCATCAATATTCTTTGTATTTTCAAAAATACTATTAGTATAATTTTCTTTATCACCAATTTTCTTCATTTATTACCTCCTGTTCAATTAAATATATATTCTATTTATAAAAGTTTTCCATAAGTCGTAATTACCCTCATTTTTTTAATTTTTTTATTGCTTTTTCATCAAAAAATGTAAAAAGGGATTGAACTAAATGTCTTTATTTATAAGGGTTTGTTAATGGTTTTCCATAAGTCGGTTTATCCCAATTTATATTAGTTTTATTATCCATAGGAATCACTCCATTTCTATTCAATTATAGCATAAAAAAGGCGAAATTTAGTACAATTTCGTCCTTTTTTAGGTCTTTTATCGTAGTTAGACTAATCCAATACCAAGTTAACCATAATAGTTACCTGGTCATATGACAAATCATAATCTCTTAATTTTCTATTTATTTTATATCAAAACTTTCAGTTTTTAAATCAGAGTAGTATCTACCACTTGTAGCAGTAAATTTTAAAACACAATAATCTGGATCAGTTACACCTTTTTTATAAAACATTGTGTCGCCTTTTTTCCAAATCATATTTTTAGTTTCTTGGTCTGTTAATACTTCCATTTTTCCTTTTAACATAACTCCAACATATTTAATTAATCCTTTGTGATAAAAATAAATACTAGCATTTGGATTTTTCATATATTGTTTTACTCTCATTGATGATGTATTAGTAGAAAAATAAAATTCTTTTAAACAGTTTCTTTTTCTAGGTTTTAGCATTGCTTTAACATTTGGACAATTATTATCATCAACTGAACAAATAAAACTTACTTTTTGTTTATCAATAAATTTTTCAATTTTATCTAAATTCATAGTAACACCTTTAAATCTTCTTTCTCATATTTGTTATGACCTTTTATACTCTTTTTATATTTCCAACATTTAATAGCATCTTCAAGTGTCTTATCTTTATTATCATTAAAAAAATCTCTAATATATGTATTATATTCAAACTGTTTATCAATAGTAGTTTTATTATTCTTTTTATCTTCTAATATTTTATAATATGCATCTATTGAATCTTTATAAGTTTTTCCTGCATTACTCTTTAGCCACTTTTGAAATAAAACATTAAATGAAAAACTTTTACCTATTTCTTTTTTATAAAATGCTCTATGTTTTTCAGAGCATACAAAGTTATCTTCTATTATACTATCAAGAGTTATTTCATCTATTATTTTTGTTCTCCTGGAATCATAAGTCTTAGATATTATTTCTCCAGTATCAAGATACTTTGATATTCTATCTGTTAATTCTATTTTACTACCAGTAGTTTGTAAGTTATTCTTTCTACAAAAATCAATTAACTCTTCTTTTAAATAATAATAATCTCTAAATGTTTTACTATCTAACTTTTTATTTAATTCTGGTCTATCCATAATATCAACCTCTTTTTCAAAAGTTTAACCGTCAATACCAAGTATCAAATACTATGCTATTTTTGATTATTTTTTATCTATATTATATATTTTTTAATAATTATTTATTAAAAGATGTAATTACTAAATATTGTTTTTTCCTTATTTTATAGGAGTTTCATGAATGGCTAGACTAAATCAATATCAACCAGTTGATATTCGTTTTATTATCATTCACTTGGTTCAACTCCTTTTTAAAATCATTAAAATTATAGCATAAAAAAGGCAGATTTTGTATTAATCTGTCTGAGTTTATGTTATTTATATGTTCTTTGCAATCAACTTGTTTAATGAAAACACTAAACCATGTGGCAATTCTTTAAATAGAATCTAACATTATTTCTTTAATTGGAATCTTATTTAGTTTTCTAGAATAATATCTAATTAATAATTCGTAGACAATAATAAAAATACCTAGTGTGATTAAAAATAATTTAAAGTTAAAAGAATATTCAGGTACTTCAATATCTTTAAATACAATTTCCACCATTATTTTTAATAAAAAATATTGATAAATCGTACCCAACGCAAATCCTATATAAGAAACAATTCTATAACTATCTAATATATATTTTCTGCATTCTTTCATTTGATATCCAAACACTCGCATCATGCCAATATTCTTTTTTTGATTTTTAATTAAAGTATTCATTGCTAATAACATAGTAACTGCAGACAATACTATTCCTATTATATACATCATCCACTTCATTAATGGAGAAGCCAAATCATTCATACTAAACCCCATTTGAATTAAATTAGCAAAACAAAAAACTGAAAATCCTATAAAAAATATTAATGATTTTTTTTGTTTAAAAGTAGATGTTTTTAATTGTTTTAAAAATGATTTATCTTCATCAATTTTAATTTTCTTTATTTTAATTTTTTCACTACCTTTGATTAAATCAAGTGCAGGTGTTTTTAATTTACGATTTGCATATATCATAGATAAAACTCCAAATATAATTGTTGGAATTATAACTAAATATATAAATAATTCAATATTATATGTTGGTTTAAACACTGGTAAAAAGCCATCTTCTAATTGAACTTCATAATAATAGTTCATCATTAATAATGCCATAATGTATCCTAAGGAAGTACCAATAAAAACTGATAAGCCAAATATACTGAATCTTTTTGATATTGAAAAATTTGAATAACCTAATGCCTTCAAAATTCCAAGTTCACTTTTATGATTATCTATATATATTTTAATATAGAAAAACAAAGTAACTATTGTTGTAAGTAATAAACATCCTCCTGTTACACCTACTACTACTTTACTTGTCATTAATTGAGCATCATAAAAAGTTTGCATTTCAGATGTTGTAATTAAATTACTAATATCTCTTAAATCTATCATATAATTTAAAAATAAAGTTGATATTAATACTGCACACAAAGTCATTGCTATTATACCAATTGTTTTTATTACATCTTTAAAACTAATCATACGATTACCATCCTATCTCATATGCTGTTTTCTGTTCTTTATTATTAATTGTTTCAACTATTTTTCCGGAATTAATTTTAATAATTGTTTTAGCCATTTCAGCAATATTTTCATTGTGAGTAATCATAACTATTGTAAATTTTTCTTCGTTTTGCAACTTAGAAATATAATCTAAAATAGATCTACCAGTTTTTTCATCTAAGGCACCAGTTGGTTCATCTAAAAATAAAACTTTGGATTTCTTTGCTAAAGCTCTAGCTATAGAAACTCTTTGTTGCTCTCCACCAGATAATTCAAATGGATACTTATCTAATTTCTTTTCTAAACCTACTGCTTTAATAATATTTTTATAATCATTGTTTGATACTAAATCAGCACCCATTCTAACATTCTTTTCAACATTTAAATTTTGCAACAAATAGTATTGTTGAAATATAAAACCAATATTATTTTTTCTAAATTCAGTTAATTCCTTATCGTTTAACTTTGTTATTTCTTTTTCATCATACGAAACAGTTCCTTTATCTGGTTTTTCTAGTCCTGAAACAATATTTAATAAAGTAGATTTTCCAGATCCAGAAGGACCTAATATTACTACAAAATCACCATCTTCAATATTTAAATTAATTCCTTTTAATACTTCAACTTTATTTTCTTTTTCACCATATGATTTATATATATCTTTTATTTTAATCATCTTTAAACACCTCTAACTAACATTTATATCATACAAAAATTTTATTATATGTTTTTTGTCTGGTCTTGACTATCCGTTCTCACCTTATCAATTCCTAAGCAATTTTGCTTAAAAACACTATATTTTTACTAAATTTTATCTATTTTAACATATTTTTATATAAAACATGCAAGATTTATTTTTTACTTTTTCCTTATTTTATAAGGATTTGGAATCGGTCTTGACTAAATTGTTCTCAACCAATTGATGTTCGTTTTTTGGAAACTTTTTTCTTCATTATTCATAATTTTCACCTGCTTTTTTTATTACTTCTACCGCTTTATCACGGTGAAGTTCTTTAACAATTTCTATTTTACTATTAGAATATTTTGCTAATACATCAATATCAGTTATCATTTCTGGGCAATAGTTATCATTACTATCTTGAAGGGTTGCAGCATAAACTATTTTTGAAAATTCTTCATAAAGGATAGCACCCATACACATCATGCATGGTTCACAAGATACATACATAGTTGCTCCCTTTAAATCACCATATAAATTTTTGTTTTTAGAAGCACTTTCAATGGCCTCTAATTCAGCATGTGAATACATACTTATTCCCATTAAAGTATTATCATCACTTCTACCAATTATTTCTCCGTCTTTAACAGCAATTGCTCCATATGGATATTTAGCTTTTTTACTAATTTCAATTGCTATATCGATAAATTGTTCATCGTTCATACTTTCACCTCTTTATAAGTAAGTGTTGCATAGGAATACCAACCCTTAAATGCTTACACTAATTTTTTATATTTTTAGCTGTTTTTGTGATTTTTTATAAATCTCTATTACATTTTTATATAAAATATGTAAGTTGTTAATAAATGTAAATCCTTATTTTATGGGCATTTCTAGGAAATGTTGCAAAAAGCGTTATCAGACAGTTGATTTGGCTCTTTTGAAACACTTTTTCCTCATTATTCATGATTATCACATTTATTTTCTTCCAAATATTTATTATAAAATTGATCCATTGAAGATACATATTTTTGATCCTGTATTACCCTATATTTCTCATATTCTTTTTCTGCTTTTTTTATCGCTTCTTTATGTGAAACATTGCCAGAATTATTTAATACTTTCTTCCTTCTAAATTTTAATAAATCATCGGTTGCATTTATCCAATCTTGCATTGTCATTACATGTCTTTCTTTTGCCTCGTCTTCTGCAAATACTAAAAATATATTTGTTAAATCATTTAATTTAGTTAATTCTTCTTCATTTAAATAATTCTTTGCAACGCTTACATCATATTTATATATTAAGTCATCAGGTGAATCTTTCCAATTAGTAAGCCCCATATGTTCTTTAGTTGAATCTACTCTACTATAAATTAATTCCACTGCAGTATGTCCACTAATTGCATAATGAAGCTTATTTTGCACTATTTTAAAGAAAGCGTATGCTTCTTCTGACTTTGGATTGTAATCAGTGGAAGTTGCAATAAATAAATCTGTTATCTTTTGATAAGACATTCTTTCACTTACACGAATTGTCTTAATTCTTTCAAGTAATTCATCAAAGTATTTAGCATCATAATTATTTCCTCTAATGAATCTTTCATCATTCAAAGCAAAACCTTTTTGAATATATTCTTTTAATACTTTAGTAGCCCAAATTCTAAATTCAGTAGCTTTTTTTGAATTAACTCTATATCCAACCGCAATAATTGCATCTAAATTATATATTTTCGTTTTATAATTCTTGCCATCAGAAGCAGTTATCGAGGAATTCTCGGTAACTGAGGTTTCATTAAGTTCTTTGTCTTTAAAAATATTTTTTAGATGTAAAGAAATATTATCAGTAGTACAATCAAATACCTTTGACATACCTTTTTGAGTAAGCCATAAAGTTTCATCTTTATATATTGCATCTACTATAATATTGCCTTCACTATTTTTGTATATTAATAAATCATTTGATTCGTTCATATTACACCTTACTTACTTTTGATTTAAATTGTGTCAGAGTGTTACAAGTCAGTACCCTAATTTCTCTCAAAAATGAGAATATTTTAACCTATTTTTTATTATTTTTCAACTTCCTTTTTTATCTGAAAGTAAAGGGTTCAATCTATCATTAAAAATGTAATAATATATTTCTTTCCAGTTAATAGTTTTAAATATCTTATCGCTATTATAGTCTTTTGTTTTATTTGTTTCTATCATTATTACTTTAGCAGTTGATTTTTCTAAAGCTTGTTCACAATTACGAATTGCATCATCAATAAAATAGTCACAATCATTAAGATATACATATTTATCATTTGATTTAGTAATTATATTATCATAAGGAATATTATTTTTATCTAAATATTCAGGTACAATTAAATCAGTATGGTCATCTTCTTTAATTCCTCTATTAGTAATAAATATTATTTCATATCCTAATTCTTTAAGTTTATTAATATAAATTACTGCATCTTTTCTAATTGGAATATTTATAGATTCTTTGTTAAAATATTTTTCTACAAAGTATGCTAATTCTTCCTTTGTCCAATTATCACTTCTAGGAACTATTTTATCATAATTAATAACATTATTTTTATGTAGCACATTTCTATCATAATCCTCTGCCATAGGTCCAAAAAATTCACTTGTATTACAAATTGTATTATCAATATCAATTGCTATTTTACTCATTTTATTCACCTTTTTATAATCTAATAAAAATATTCACACTATTTACCTAGTTTTATTACTAGCCCCATACTTTTTATTAAAATCTTCTTTTGACATTATTGTTTCTATCAACTTTATATCCTTATCAAATCTCTTGTAGTGTTGAGTATGACTATAATAAAAATTAAATCCAATTTTATCACTTAAACCTTTTGATTTAAAGTTCTCTTCTGCATAACTATATACAATATTATCAATATCAAGATTATTAAATACATATTCCATTGTAGATAATATAGCTTCTGTCATATAACCTCTTCTCCAATAATTTGGATGTAAATTACATGAAATTTCTAACGATTTATTATCTTTATTATATCTATCATATACAATATTTCCTATTGGTTGATTATTTTCCCTTAAATAAATAATAAAATCAAGAACATTTTCTTCTTCGTCAGCATATGTTACAAAGCCTCTTAATTTTTCAGGATCATATTTTACAAATTCAAATTCTCCTGCTATATTTCTTAACTTAGTTAAATCATATTCATATACTTTTGTAAAGTCCTCATATGATCCTCTTTTTAATATTAATCTTTCTGTTTGTAAAATTGGCGTCTTATATTTCATCCAATCACCTCTATTTTTTACTTCAATAGCAAGTATCAATTACTATAAATTTTTTTATGCTTTTATATATTTTTTTATTAAATAATGTAACAAGCATATGCTTATTTTTTCAATTTTTATAAAGCCTTATAAATGTTCTTAATTAAATTTTAATCAAACAGTTGATATTATTTTATCATCATAATGAAACTATGAGAATATTACACATTACAAAAAATATTAAACTATAATTGCTTATTATTTTCTGTTACTATACTATATAAATCAATTTCTTTATTATCTATTTTAAATACACAGTTTCTATTTAAGTATTTTGACATCTCTATTGGTTTAGTTACCATTTTAGAATAATCCTTTAATGAATTATAATCAAACATTCCATCAGTAATAATATTAACTGTAATCTTTTCATCATCAACGGTAAGTTGTACATCTAGCATGTGTTTAATATTATTATGAAAATAGTTTCCATGAATAAATCTCATCATTCTAGATTTTTGCATATCTATTTTGTCTGCAAATGTAAGTGCAGCTCCTATTTTAGTTTCTGATCCTTTTGAGTGATTTCTAATTGCGTGTTCAATTATATAAATATCTTCATTAGGCATACCAATTTTTTTCAAATACATTAAAGCAAAATCTGCGCTTCTTTCTGCATGTCCTTGTTTTCCCATTACAGCGCCAATATCATGTAAAAATACAGCTATTTTTCCAAGTTCTATAATATGTTAATCACATTTTATTTTTTTAATATAGTTTCTACATATTTCATAACTCTTGTAATATGTCCTATACCGTGACTTCCACAGTTATTAATAATTATTACGTTGTCTATGTTATTAATTATTGCTTGTATTTCTTCATCTTTTAAAATAGTTTCTAACATTTTATCAACTTCTTATCAAAATTTAGCTATCAACCAATTATAGCTAAAAAGTCAATTGTTTATTTTAAAATATGTAAAATAATAATGACTAATTTTTCCTTTTTAATTTAATAACTGAAATAGAACTAATTATTATAGTAATTAAATCAAATACACTTGCAGTATATGATTGAATAATAAAGTCATATATTAACCAAAATACAACAGATACTATAATTAATATTTTAAACTTAATAACATCTTTCACAGTCATAAACCATAAATATATTAATCCACTTATTAATGGCAAATATCCAAGTAGTCCATGATTATTAAAATATATAGTTAATATAATAGATATGATTGATAATAATATCTTAACTTTTAAAGATAATGCTTCTTTATAACAAATAATATTTCTAATAAAATTTATTGTATTAATAATAAAACCAGAAATACCATTTAGTACTAAATTACTAATTGCAAGTAACGCAATTTGTAAAGATTGAACAAATAAAATTCCTTTTTTATCTTTAATAACACCAACATAAACCATTAATATTGAACCAATTAAAGCAATTATATTTCCTATAATTAAAGCCATATCTTCACCTCTTTTTATTTTATCTTAATTAAATGTTCTTAATCAATTTATATTAATTATATTTATCTCCATCAACGCATTATAAAATCATTATTATTAATATATTTACTATGTAATTTTTTAAATTCATCTGTTTTTTCTAATTCACTAACAGATTTAGCCAAATTATCATAATAAATACCATTATGTTTATGATAAAATAATCTTTCATTTATAGGTTGCTTTTCTAAAATTTCTTTTAACTTAAGATGATTTTCTAATATAAAATACATTTGAGGTGGCATAAAGTCTGGAATTTCTTTTCTTATATCTTGAAGACTAATAGGCTTTTTAAATAATGATAAAGATTTAATTGGAATAGCATTTATATCTTTACTTACAATATATTCATCAACTCTTTTTAATGTATCTGGATAGTTTAAATAATCATCTCTAGTAAGATCTAAACGAATTGGTTTACCTAATTGCATAATTCCAATAACTTTTTTTACATTACCGCTTAAATATAAATATGCCTTTGTCTCTTCAAAACAAAATCTTTTTCTATATTCATATTTCTTAACACCATATAATAATGGTTTAAAATATTCTGGTCTAAAGCTTAAAAAAATCTCTTTCATAAATTTCTCCTTAGTATTTCTAGTTATATTATAATTATATATTTTTTACCATTCAATAATATTCAATCTATCAAATCTTTTATTCCAACTTTTAACTTTTTGATCATATATTTCTTTTGAATTATATTTATGTTTTATTGGTCTTATTGTTCTTGTATAAATATCGCTTAATCCATATGGAGCATATATTTTCAAATTATTATTTTCTTTTGTAATTCCTATTGCATGTACTGTTGCAATCCACTTATTAATTGCATCCTCAGAATTTTTATATTGTTCTACTTCTATATTAAATTTTTCTTTTTTCCATAGATGCATTCTGGCTTCATTTGATACATCTATTTCATATTTATATCCTTGATTGATACAATAATCATTAATTAAATTATAATACTTTATATCAGCATCAATGGATAAATCATCTTTGTTATAATATATTATATCTATATCTTTTATTCCGTAATTTAGAGACTTATTATCATAATAATTCCATATAGTTTGAAATACACTTCCAGCTGCAATATAAAAATTAGGTAATTTTAATTTATAAATAAAATTCAGAATATCCATTAATTCTATATTTTTCTTTAATATTATAATTGACTTTTTTAACTGTTCATCTAAAGTTTTGTACTGCATAAATTCACCTTTACTATATTAATTTTTTACCATCCTGTTCCAAAATTTTTAATAGAATAAATTCCTTTTTTTTCATTATACTTTAAAATACCTAGTCTATTAATATTTATAACCCAACCTAATTCTTGATCATATTCACCATTTGGAATCATCAATTCATTAATATCAGATTCATCTGTAGGTTGTAATTGATATGTTACTTCAAATGCAACATCTTTTTTTCCAATTTTTAATGATTTAATTGTTTCATTTTTCTTAATTTCCTCATGCGTATATATTTTAGTTACATTGAATCTAGAATTTATAATTTTATCTTTATAAATATCCTCAAAATATTTTTGTAATGTTTTTTCAATTTGATATTTTGCTGCTTCTTTATTGTTATTAATATCTTTAATACTTCCTAAATACTCTTCTAGTGTTATATTCTTATTCATTATTTCTTTTGCAACATTCTTACTACCAACATATCTTAAATGCCATGGCTCATATGCATATCCAGTAATATCATCTTTATTTTCAAGATATCTTAATATAAATCCATATTTAGAAAGTTTTTTATGTATTTTAGCAAATGTTTTTCTATCTGATATCATATCATCATTTTCATAAACTAATTTTCCATCCTTTTTTAGGCAAATATCAATTGCAAGTCCTGTATGATGTTCAGAATATCCAGGTGTTGCAACATATTTTTTAACATATTCTATACCTTTTTCTGGATCTTTTGACCACTCATCCCATAGTTCTTGTTGTTCTTTTACTGAACGATATACACTATCAAGTTCAATATTAACGCCTTCTTTTTTTAGTTCTTGTTTTAATTTTTTATAGTTTTCATATGCTTCTTTTTCAACTTTAATATCCTCATCCCAAGCATTTTTAACATCAACAAGTTCAATATTTTTTTCCCAATCATCAGGTAATTTTGAATACTTATTTACAAGTACAAGATAATCATAATTTATTTTTTTTACCGCTGTTTTATTAGTATTACAAGCACAAGCAAAAATTCCTGCTGATAATAAAGTAGCAGCGAATAAAATTTTCTTTTTTTTCATAAAATCACACTCCTAATTATTTACACTAAAACCAAGTGAATTATTTAATACTCTTAGAATATCTTCATAATTATCAGCTTTAACTAGTTCAGCACTCATTCCAAGCATATTTGCAGTATTAATATTGTTTTCATTATCATCTATAAATAAGCATTCGCTTACTTTTAAATTATATTTATTTATAAGTGTCTTATAAATTGAAACATAAGGTTTCACTTGATGCACTTTATATGATAAAACATATCCATCTACAATATTAAATAAATTACTATCCTTTACTTTATTAAAAGTATACTCATTTATATTAGAAAGTAAATATATTTTATAATCCTTCTTTTTTAATTGTTTTATTAAATCTAAAACTTTTTTATCAACAAATGCATAATTATTATAACTGTTCCAAAAATCTCGTATTAAATTATCATTTACATGATTAGTTCTATCTTGAACTATTTGAATTGCTTCTTCTTTAGTTATAAAGCCTGTATCAATCAAACTATAACCTAACCATTCTGGTGAATTTATTATATTATCTAAAATAAATCTTTGTTCTTTAATATTATCTGTATAATTTGCTATTACTTTCAAATAATCAAAATTTAATATTACATTTCCTATATCAAATATTATATTTTTTATCATTATCTCACCTTTATTATTTTGTATCAACAATCTTTTTTAAGATAAGTTAATTGTTCTTTTTTCTTATTTTTATTAACATTATATTTTATAATTTCACAATTATTAATTTTATATGAATAATAATTGCTATTTTTTGGTTCACCCTCAAAGTAGCATCTAATATAAATTCCAACTCCAGCATGTGTCACTATTAAAATATTTTCATCATCACAATTAATAATATCATCTAAAAAATTGTTAATTCTTTTTCTAAAATTTGTAATTGATTCAATATTATATCTTTTTTCATTTGGATTATTAAAATCAGGTAACTCTTCTATTTCAGATTTCAATTTTCCTTCTAATTCACCATTACTTCTTTCAATTATTCTTTCATCTTTAATTATATCACAATCTGTTATTATTCTGGCTGTATCATATGCACGTATAAGTGGTGATGAATATACCTTATCAAATCTAATGTCGCTAAGTTTTTCTTTTACATTGTAAGCTTCAGATATGCCTTTTTTATTTAAAGGAACATCTATTCTTCCTCCATACCTTCCGTTTATATTGTAATCTGTTTGTCCATGGCGTACTATATATATATTCATTTACCTCACCCCATCTTTATAATTAATTATTACTTTATATTGTTTTTATTAATTTTATCATTAAGTATTTTTTTTATTTCTTTACTATTAACAATTGTTAATTTATTTTTAAATTCTTCTAAACTTTTTAATTTTCTTTTTTCTTTTTTATAGTATGTGTTAACTGTTTTAATATAGTAAAACAATTGTTTAATAACTGGTGGATGATTATATCTTTCTAGCCCTAGTCTTTGCTTAATCCACCTTTTTATTACTCTATAATATGATTTTAACCTTGACAATTTAATATAATAAATAATATCTGCATCTACTCTACCTTGTTTAAATCTACTTCTCCCTATATCTTCAATTATCCAAGAATCATTTTTTAATATATTTTTAAATATTTTTAATGACTCTTCTTTTGATCTTTTAATATTACCATTATCATCATCCCATGCAACTTTATCAAGTTCATAATACTTAATATTAGTTATTTCTGATAATTTGGTTGCAAAAGTTGTTTTACCACTTCCTACAGGACCAATAATGTATATTTTCATCATACATTTCACCTCTTTTTTATTGGAATAATGATTATAGATAATATATTTTTATTTTAATATTTTTAATGCATCAACATTTAATATTATTTTCTTTAAATAACTTGATAGTTCTTTAATCTCATATTCATCTTTATCTATGTTATATTAATATATTCATTCCTTTATATACACTTTATTTACTTAATAATATTATATAGTATACTCTAAGTTAAAACAATATATATAAATAAAAAATACCTTTTAGTTAGGTATTTTTATATTATTTTTTAATAATTTTTTTGTTTTAAGCAAATATTTTTTTCTTTTTTCTAATTTTTCCGGATGATGTGCAAGTGCATCACATCTCTGCACTTCATAAAGTTTTAAACATATATCATAATCTTGTTTTATTTGTTCAACTTCTATTTTACTATCATGTTTTTCTATTAAATAGCAGATTTTATTAATATAATTAATATCATAACCTAATCTTGATAGTATTAATCTAGCTATGTAAGATGAAACTTTGGGATGATTTTTATAGTGTCTTATATCACCATCTTCTTGATAAGAAAATGGTTTACCTATATCGTGAAGAAGTAAACATAATCTAATATCAAAATCTTTTTTAGATAGACTGAGTGCTAGTAAAGTATGATTCCAAACATCTAAATGATGATGAGGATGCTTGTGTAGAAAACCAATCATATATTTTAGCTCAGGAATTATATCTAATAAATAATCTAAATTTTCTTCTATAGATTTTAAAATATCATCTTCTAACAATATATCGTTTAAGTTCATAATACTCCTTTATTATTTAAAAAATTTAATACTAGCTTTTACATCTTCAATACTATGTGTTTTAATATACTCTTTTGTTTTATTAATTACCTCTTTTAATTCTGGATGATATTTCTCAAGTTTTATAAATGCATAATCAAGATTATTAGTATTTAAATATTCTAATATTGCACATTCTATTAAATCACTATCATCTAAAGGATATATCTTTGGTCTAGTTGGATATCTATATATTTTTAAAGCACCTTTCATTTCTAGTTGTTTTAAGTATTCCCATACATTTGGTATGGTTATTTCTTTTTCTACATTAACACATTTAGTTGAGATATATTCATTATCTCCTATCCCGATTGCTTTATGCTTTATAAAGTTTTTATCATCTAATATATAATATCTTCCTTCCTGATTATATATTTTTTCTAGACAATCTTTTTTTCTTTCAATTAAACATCTTTTATTATTATCATCATATCCATAAATATTAGTATAATTAAAGTTTCCTCCCTTAACTGAATATATTATAGCCTCAACTAAATCACTTGTTGCATATACATACTTATTTTTATGATTAACTAATTTTGGATACATTACTTTTAAATTAGCTTCTTTACAACCTCTATAAAGCATCATTTTACCTCTTTAAATAATTTAGTAGCTAATGCTTTATTACCTTCTTTAGATAAACTTTTTTTATCTGAAAGCATATAGTTATTATGTTTTTTTATCTCACTATAAAAATCTATTACTGTAACATTATCAGATTTCAAATTTAACTTTTTATCTGTTAAGTTACATATATATATTTTATAATTTGCACATAACTCTATTATTTTTCTATACTCATCTTCACTAATATTACTATCTTTACTTAATACAAATACTATTTTATATTCTAAAGTATTATTTTCAATCTTGCTTTTTATATCATTATATAAATTTTCAAATTTATATTTTTTCTTTGTATTAAAAGCTGATTTGGGAAACTTTTTATTAATATAAGTATATGAATTAATTAACAATTCATCCCCATAAAATACTATCTTATTTTTTAACTGTTGTTCATGCTTATTTAATATATCTTCTTTTTTACTTTTATATTCTTTTAAGTATTCATCACACAATGCATCAAAGATAGTATTAGCATATGCTTTTGGCCCATCGCCTTTTAAGTGTATTCCATCTGCATAAAAGTATTCTGGATGATCTTTAGAAGCACTAACCCAATCTACTATATGAATATTTGAATAATTTTTAGCAAACTCTTTAAAGTTATCATTAAATTTTGGATCATCAGCACCTACTGCATTAACCCAGTATATTTGTCTGTCACCTAATATTTCCATTAAATGTTTGTTTACTCTATCTGAATAATCTCCATTGTTAGCTAAAGCTAGAATTAAGGTATCAGCTAACTTGCCTTCATTTTTCATACTGACTAATAAATCTTCTGCACCTATTATTGATCTTGATACTTTTCCATCAAAATATCCATTTGGAAATTTTTTATATAATTCATCTACTGTACCTAATAATACTGAATCACCGACACCAACAACTGGTAAATTTTTTACCATCTCTGCTGCTGCAGCTTCTTCGTTTTCCATTTCTTTAAGTACTTCATCCCACTGTTGTTTTTCACTATTTAAAGCATTTAAATATTCATCATTTTGCTTTTCAATCATTTTTGAATTTTCATTTAATTTGCTTTCTAATTCTTTCATTTCTTTTTTAGTGTCTTTTTCAGTTATAAGAATATATATTCCTAATATAGATACTATAATAATTAATAAATATTTAAATATTTTATGTATCATATGCTTTTTATTGCTTAATATTGCATTTAGTATAATAGAAATAATAAGTGTTAGAATTATTATAATTGTTATTTTTATGTAGCTATTAATACTTAATCTTTGTATAAAGAATATAACAGGATATTGTACTAAGTATATTTCATATGAACACTTTGATAATAAACTAATTAATTTATTTGCTCTACCGTGTCTTGATACTTCTAATACAGCATATTCAATTAATCTTAAACTAACAAATGTAGCTAGAATCATATATAGTGCATAATTATTTGATTTTGATGATACAAAGATAGTTAATATGGTTAATATAATTGTATATAATATAAACATAATGCTTCCTATTTTTCTAAATACGTAGGATAATTTTATATTATATTTATGATTTATGAGTGCAAGAAACACTCCAGCAATAATTGAGAAACTTCTTGCAAATGTATTATAATATACAATCATAATATTTTGTGTTTTACTCATATAATAAAATATAAATGTAGATACTACAAGTAGTATAAATACTACTATTGTAGATATATGTTTACTAATACTTTTATTTATCTTTTTTAGTAAAACAAATATAATTGGAAATACTAATTCAAATTGCATTAATATAGATATATACCATAAATGCATAAATGGTGAATTAATATGTCTTGTAAAATAATCTAGATTAGCTGATAATTGCCAAAAATTATTGTAGCCTAATAATACTGATAGTGACTCTACCCTTAAATTAAGCCATTTAATTCCAGGTATTAGTTTAACTAAAATAATTGTTATAAATACTACTACAATTAAAGGTATATATATTTTTGATATTCTATTTTTATAATACTTTTTTATAGAAAAATTATCATTTTTTAAAGCAGATAAACAACTTAAATAACCTGTTAAGGCAAAAAAAGTACATACAGCTAAAAATCCACCTTTTAAAATGTTCAAATGATACAATAGAACCATTATACATGATATTACTCTTATATAATCTAATTTTCTATAATAATTTTTTCCTTTCATAAATCCTCCTTCATAATTTTTCCATTTTCATCTAGTTTAACATTTACACTGTAACTATTTATATCATTTATTACTCTAATTTTATCTTCTCCTTCTAATACTTCTGTTTTAGAATTACTTTGCAAAGCAGGAATCATATAATATTCCATAGTACCATCATTTTTTAGTATTACTTGAAATAAAGCTGTATCAACAGTTTCATTGTTAAATAAGAAATTCCCTAAATTATATATAATAGGTTTATCATTATATATTTCAATTCCTTGCAATGTATGTGCATGGTGTCCAACAACCATATCAGCTCCAGCATCTATATACTCTTTTGCACTACTAACTTGCTCTTCTTCTAAATCATGTGAATTTTCACGACCAAAATGAATAATTGGAATTACATAATCACAACTTGGTCGCAATTCTTTAATAAGATTTATCATATTAGTTGGATCATAACATCTAAATACGCCTGGTTCTGTATCTGTTGCACCTGGTGTTAAAATAAATTTCTCTGCACGTGTTGCAGATACAAAGGCAAACTTATATCCATTAATAATAAAGTAAAATGGTTTTTTTGCTTCTTCAATATTATGCCCTGCACCAATATGGGGAATTTTATAATTATCAAATGCATCAAGCATATCTAAAAACGCATCATTTCCATAATCATAAACATGATTATTAGCAAGCGTTACCATATCAACTCCCATTTCACTATATATCGATAATCTTTCTGGTTTAGCCCTAAACGTATACATTTTATTTGGAATTTCTACTCCTCTATTACTTACTGTAAATTCTGAATTTGCTATCATTACATCACTACTAGTCATAATGTTTAGCATTTTATCACCAAGAACACCAGAAATACCACCACGCTTATCATACATAGGAGCAATAAACCAGTTATCAGCCAGTGACACATCTCCAACAAAACTAATAGTACTATCATCTTTTGATGAAATAATCTTTACATTATCCATAGTATCATATTTTTTTTCATACAAATCTTTTAAAACAATAAAAGAATTACCTGTTACTTCATGCCACATTTTTCTATCATAACTATCTTTTTTTAATAGTTTATTTATATTATTTAAAGAATCTTTATAATTATCATTTATCCATGTTAAAAACTCTATGTTTATATCATCATCATTTATTTTTTTTAAAGTTTCATCCACTACATTAATATCTATCTTTTTTCCCTCTTTTACACTTTTATTTGAAGGCTTAAAAAGAAAGATAATTAATCCAATAATTAAGGCAACTATTAATACTATAAATATCTTTACACTCTTTTTTAATTTTCGTTTCATACAACCTCTAATTTCATCTTCTTTTAATGTTATTATTTTTAATAATATTTAAACTACAGTTTATTAATTCATTATATTTATCTATATTATCATTTCTTAAATTATCTAAATAATTTGATATATTTGATACATTAATAATTAAATTATATAATTCAGCATAATCAATATAATTGGTTGCTATATTATAAAGATTAATTACATCATTTATGATATTAACATTCTTATTATTTATTTCAGTAATATCATTATTTAAAATCTCAGTATTATAACAAGCTAATAATTCTTTAAACTTATATAAAAATATATATTGTGGTTTTTTAGCATAAAATGTAAATCCATCTTTTGTTGTCATTTTACATATTTGCTTTAAATCAATATCTGAAATTATTGAATTTGAATCTACAAAATTATACGTCCGATCTTCCTTTGCAATAGATTTAAATTTTAGTACTTGTTCACTTTTTAAATCAAACCTATATTCTCTATCTGCCTTATATGTAATATCTATATCCCCTTTAGGAGTTCTAATAAATTCATAGCAACACTTTTTAAACTCTTTTGATACTATATCATCATTTATATAATCCATACATTTTAATTATAACAAAAGAGCAGATATTAATCTACTCTATTTAATCCATTTTACAATGTCATCAACTGATTCTAATCCAGTTAATCTAATTCCAGATACAAAATTCAAATCTCCATATGTCGTCTTTAAATCGTTAAAACTACTTTCATATGATGAACTACCACTAGTAACAAATACATATATATCTTTATTTTTTAAGTTATTTTGCTCTATAAATGTATTTATAATTGTTGGAGCTGTATACCACCATACAGGAAATCCTAGAATTATTGTATTATAATCATCTATATTATCAACCTTATTTACTATTTCTGGTCTTGATAATTTATCTTCCATTTCCTTAGTTGATCTACTGTTTTTATCAGTCCAATCTAAGTCTTCTTTCGTATACTTTAATACAGGCTCAATTTCAAACGATTCGCAATCAGCAATCTCAGCAACTTTTTGCGCTACTTTTTTAGTTTTTCCGGTTGCAGAAAAATAACAAACTAATATTTTTTTCATAATAATTCATCCTTTCTATTAATAATTATTTTGTTATTGCTTTTTAGTAATTGTCTCTTTTATATTAGCAAATATAAAATTTTTAACCATGTCCTCAAAATCTTTAAACATTTCATTATTCATTTTTGATTTTTCTTTTAATAATTTTATCAATATGCTAGGCTTTTCTAAAATAACAATTAAAGACTTTATATTATTCTTTTCAAATATATCAAACAATTCTTCAACAAATATTTTCTTTTGCTCATCATTATATTTTTCTATCCAACTATTCATACGTATTTGAAGATCTATTGTTGACTGCCTCATTTTATCACTTACTAAATTTTCTAAATCAACTTCCCAATTAAGTATAAAATGTGAAAGTATTCCTATATGTTTCGTTTTAATCACTACGTTATTTGTAGAATATAACATTATTCCAACAACAGAATTATTAGGAATTATATGTATATATTTATCTTTAATTTTCATATATCTTTTTGAATGCAAACTACCTCTTAATAATCCTGGTCCATCATATGAATATATATTAATGATTTTATTTCGAACAATAAAGTTAGTGTACATTGCAGAAACTAAAGCTAGATTTCCACCTTTAGAATGACCTCCTAATATCAATTTGCAATCTTTAAATGTAAATCTATTTAAATATCTAATTGCTTTTTTATGAGATTCAATAATATTTTTATAAGATAATTCAAAATCTTCTTTCCAACCTATTGTACTTTCATCTGTTCCTTCAAAAGATACATATATAAGTTTTTTGTTTATTTCAATGGTTAAAGCAGAAAATTGTAAATTATTATTAATTACTTTTTCATAATTATAAATAAGTAGGTCTTTATATCTTTTAGTCTTATACATAGCTTTTAAAGCTTTTACTCCACCTTTGATTGCTAGTATTCTTTTCTCTTTATCATATTTTCTTTTAAAGAATTCTTCACCAACAGATTCAATACTTTTCTTATTCTTAAAATTATTATCTAATAAGTCTTTAAAGTCAACATAAGACAAATTACTAAATATTAACTTATCTACTTCATTTAATTCTTTTTCTAAGAATGTATACTTACCATTTTTATCTATATAATCTATTATATTCATAAACACCTACACTATCATTTAAAATTAAATACATAGTATTTAAGAAAATATTTTATATTTGTTTATCTTTATTTTTTTCTTCCTTTAAATCACTAACCATTTCCTTTAATTTTTTTAATCCTTGTTCTGCTTTTATTCTTCCTTTAAAAGATTCAAGTGTCACATAAATAAGTTCAATATTAACAGGAGCGGTGAGAATTAAGGTTCCTAATCCAACGTGAGATGCTGAAAATATAGACGCTCCAATAAATGCAGATGTAATTAACGAAATTAAAGATAAATATTTATTATCCCATCTTTTCTTTTCATAAGATAAATATTCTTCTGTAACATCTGCTAATAATTTTTCGTCATTCTTTTCTTCTACCCTATCTATATTCTGTAACATATTTTTTAAATCTCTATTTACTGGATGATCCATATCACCGACTGTCATTTTATCTCTATAATCTATTATTGATATTACTTTATTTTTTTGACTAAATTTTATATTTCTTTTCATTTTTCCTCCACTAGTTTTGCTAAAAAGTATGCCATATCATCCCTAAACTTATCACTAAGAATATCTATAACTTGTTTATTATCTTTTTCTTTATTATCAATAATATTTATATTAATATTATCGTCTACTAATTCTAATTGTGCATAATACTGCTCTTTCACATTATCAGGATTAATTAAGAATAAATATTTATCATTATCATAAATTACATCACTAACAATACAGTATCCTTTACCGTTATCCAATGTTATATATTTACCCTTTTTTAAATCTTTATCTACATCCATTATTTTACCTCCAATTTTAATATTAATATCTTACTTTTTTATTTTAACACATTTCATTATTTTTGTATATTAATTTTTTTATATAATTCCCTATATTTTTTTAATTTATCCATCTGCTCTTTAAACGAATCATTACTCCATTTATAAAAAGTAAAATCTTTACTGTTGTTTTCTTTATATTTTTCTAACTCTTCAATTTTATAATATTTAACTTTTTCTACTTCTTCTTTTTGTAATACAAAATCTTCAATTTTATTATTAGTAAAAGCAATATAACCATATGAAAAATAGTGCTCATTACTATTACTCTTATAAACATCTAACAGTTTAATATCTCTATCATTTAATTTAAGTCCCAGTTCTTCTAAAGTTTCTCTTTTTACAGCTTCTAAAGGTGTTTCTAAATGTCCAACATGTCCGCCTGTTTTTCCCCATAATAAAGGATTCTTTTTCTTAGTTTTAGATCTTTGTTGAAGTAAAATCTCTCCTTTATCATTCATTATCCAAGTTGAAGCATGACGATGCCATAAATTATCACTATGTGCTTTTTTTCTATCAACTGAATAACCTAAATCATTATTTAATTCATCATATATATCAATAAGTTCCATAATCCTCCTAAACACTTATATTATAAAAATATTTTATTCCTCTTCTATATAAATATATTAATAAACTAATTAATATTATTATATAAACAATTATTCCTCCAAATAATATTATATAATTTGAAATACTGTATTCAATACATTTTATTATTACAAATATATTTATTCCAATTAATACAATGCCAATTAATACAGATATAAATGAACTAATACTTTGTTTTACAATTTCTGTATCACTTTCAGCATTCATTTTAGGATACTTTAAATTAACTATTATTCCAATTAATTCTGATACTAATGGAATAATAATAGATAAAGATATTATCATAATTATACTAAAAAAATTGAATTTAAATTTTATAAACATAATACTATCACCAATTAATATAACTGGTATCATTATAATTAGTGCTGCTATTACTTTTGAAAAAATTATTTTAAATGGCTTTATTGGTAGACTTTTTAAAATATTAAAGCTTTTTCCTTCTAATGAAATCATTGAACTTGTAATTGAGGTCATAAGCGATGAAAATGAAATGAGGGCAAATAAAATTACTGGAATATATTCAGTTATTATATTTTTTTTAAGGCTTAATCCATATTGATTAATAAAATTTAAAAACGTATCAGATTTTATTACAATAAAAACACAGACAATTAAAAATAATACTAAACCAAAGGCAGCATTTATTACAAATACTGGAGTATTAGTAAACCTTTTTAATTCTTTCTTTACTAATGATAAAAATTGACTATTTGCTCTAACTATATAATTTTTACTATGCTTATTTACTTTAATTTCTTTTACCTTAGAATTTATTTTAAAATATACTTTACTAAATAATAATATTAAAATAATAAATAGCAAAATATTAATTATTATAAATACTAGTAAATCACTTAAATTAAAATTAGTAACTAATTTTGAATATACACCTGCTGGATAATACATTTTAGTTATAAAGTCATTAATACTTGTTGCATTACTTGCAATATTTTTTGCAATTGACTCTAAATTATATGATAAATATAACATAACAAGCAAGAAAATAGTTGTTATAAATATCTGAGCTATATTTTTTAATTTAAACCTTGTCGATACAAATGATATAAATACTCCTATTACACATGATATAAAAATAGGAATAATAGGAAGTAATAATATCATAAATAATGAAGTAATATAATATTCATATCCAACTTTTACATTTACAGTATAAGAAACTATTACTGGTAATAAAAACATTGCATTATATAATAGTTCAAAAACATAAAATTTGAATATTCTAATAAATAATACTGTATGTCTTTTTATCGGTAATGATAACAGTAAATTATCGTCAGTACAATTAAATAATAAACTACTAGATTTGTATATGCCCTCTACTAGTGTTAAAAAAAATGTTATAATTGCAATTAAAGATAATATAATATACCCTACATTTATTTTTATTAATGGTTTTATTATAATATCGGCATAATAATATATAGCAAAAAACACAAATACAAAAAGTATTATCGGTAATATATGTTTATATGTTTTAGAATTATTTTTATTTTTTACTCTAAATAAACTCATATTATTACTCATACAAGTTTTTAAAAGTGATAATATTTTTTTCATATTACTTTTCAAGTTCTAAGAACACTTTTTCAAGTGACTTATCTCCTTTTATGTCTTTCATATTACCAACTTTAACTAATTTTCCATTTTTTATAATTGCAACTTTTGAACACAACTTTTCTGCAACATCTAATATATGTGTTGAAAAAAATACTATCTTACCATCTTTAACCATTTCATTCATTATCTTTTTCATATCAAATATTGCTTTTGGATCAAGTCCTACAAATGGTTCATCCATAATAAGTACATTTGGATTATGAGCTAATGCTGCTATTAATGCAATTTTTTGTTTCATACCATGAGAAAACGAACCTATCTCATCATTTAAATAATCTTCCATTTCAAATATTTTGGCATATTTCTTTATATTAGTTAATCTAATATCATTATCAATTTCATACATATCACATATAAAATTAATAAATCTAATAGCTTTCATATTTTCATATAATTCTGGATTATCAGGTACAAACGCTATTTCTTTTTTACAATCTATATCATTATTTTTTATTGATTTACCATTTATTATAATATCACCTAAATCAAAGTCATGTATTCCTACCATAGATTTAATTAAAGTTGTTTTTCCTGCTCCATTATGTCCAATAAATGCAAATATTTCTCCATCTTCTACATTAAAAGAAATATCATCGAGTGCAACTTTATTACCATATTTTTTTGTTACATTTTTAATTTCAATCATATTAAATCCTCCCCAATTATAACACTCCATATTTTCTAATAATTATTCTAATAGCTTATTTTTCATATATTTTTTTTAAAAAAGATTTTAAAATTTCTATTAAAATAAATGATACTATATTAATTAATATAACAAAAGAAAATTGTGGTATTGTTATTTTTACTAAATTAAAAATCTTTCCTATTGGTGTTAAAAATACAAGTGCTTGTACAATTAATAAACCTAATATTCCAATATTTAAATATTTATTCGTAAATAGGCCCTTTTTATATATTGAATCTTTAAGTGAACGACAATTATAAGCAAATACAAATTCATTAATTATAATACTTAATAGTGCAAGAGTTTGGGCATAATCTACGCCTAGATTATAAAAATGAGTATATATAAATAAACTTATAAATGTCTCAATAATTACTGACGCTATTAAGAATATGCAATTATTCTTAGTAAATATTTTTTGATTAATACCATTTGGTTTCCTTTTCATAACATCTTTTGATGCATTTTCAAAAGCAAGTGTTATAGAAGGAATTGTATCTGCAACAAGATCAATATATAATACGTGAACTGCTGATATAATCATATTATTTGTTAACATACCAAATAATATAATTAATATCTCTGTAAAATTACTAGATAAATTATAAATAATATTTGATATTACATTATCATATATTCTTCTTCCTTCTTTTACTGCTGTTGTAATTGTATTAAAACTATCATCAAGAAGAATTATATCAGACACTTCTTTAGTTACATCAGTACCACTTTTCCCCATACCAATTCCTACCGACGCTAATTTTATTGCTGGAGCATCATTTACACCATCTCCAGTCATTGCAACTATTTTACCTTTTCTTTGCAATGACTTTACAATTTGTAATTTATTATCTGGATTAACTCTAGAGAATACTGAATATTTATCAACATATTTGTCTAATTCATTTTCAGTCAAACCATCTAATTCTGTTGCATTAATACATTCTTCTATAGAATTACAAATTCCTACTTCACTAGCAATAGAATATGCTGTTTTTAGATTATCACCAGTAAGCATTATAGTTTTAATATGGGCATTCTTACATTCGATTATAGAATTTTTTATATTACTTCTAACTGGATCTTTTAAACCTATTAACCCAACAATTACTAAATTATTCTCTTCTTTATAGTAATCATTAATACTATTTACATCTTCCTTAATTTCCTTATATGCAATGGTAATTACTTTTAATGCTGCATCTGACATTTCTGATTCAATCTTTTTATAATAATTAATTACATCATTATTTATTTTTAATGCTTTCGAATCATTATAATACATATTACTTCTATCAATAATAGATTCTAAACTTCCTTTAGTATACATATATTTTTTATTATCAGTTTCATATATATAACTCATCATTTTTCTATCAGAATCAAAAGGTAATTCAACTAATTTTTTTTGACTATCCATTTTAAATTTATTCATTTTTAATATATCTTTTAAAGCGACATCAACTGCATCTCCTATAAATTTTCCACCTTGAGTTTTCTCTGCAGTATTACAGTTATTAATAATATCACATACAATTTTATAATTATTAATATTATTTAATTCTATATCTTCATTAAACAATTTTATTTTTAAAACTTCCATTTTATTTTTAGTAATAGTTCCAGTTTTATCTGTACATATAACATCTGTTGAACCAAGTGTTTCAATAGCACTCATATTTCTTACTATAGTTTTCTTTTTAGCCATTTGTTTTACACCAATTGATAAAGTAGCAGTTATAGCAATCGGCAAGCTTTCAGGTACACTTGCTACTGTCATAGATATACATAGCATGATTATATTTAAAATAGAATAATGATTAAATAATCCATATATTAATACTAATATCACTAATATTGTAGCAACATAAGTAATAAATTTACTTACCTTTTTCACTTTTATTTCAAGTGGTGTTAATACTTCTTTTTCTTGATCTATTGATTTGGCAATTTTACCTAATTCTGTTTCATTTCCAATGGCAACTACTATTGCTTCTACTTTTCCTGATACAATTGTACTTCCTGCATATATCATATTAGTTCGCTCTGCAAGTATCAAATCACTTTTAAGTACATCTTCTGATTTTTCTATATTAATACTTTCACCTGTTAAAATAGATTCATCAGCTGTACAGAAATAATTCTTTACTATACGACAATCTGCAGGAACTTTATCTCCAGATTCTAATACAATATAATCTCCGAGAGTTAAATATTTAGAATTTATATTTTTATATTTTCCATTTCTTTTTACCCTAACATAATCTTGTGAGTATTTTTTTAACTTTCCAAGTGCATCCTCTGCTTTTGATTCTTGCAAATAACCCATTATACAATTAATAATTGATGTAGAAATTATTACAATCGGTTCCAAAAAATCTCCATTAGTAAATATAGCATGAGCTAAAGATAAAAAACCTACTATAAATAAAAGTATTACCATAATATTTTTAAATTGATCAAAAAATATTTCTAATTTTGTTTTTTTCTTAGCCTCTTTTAATATATTTCTACCGTAAAGTTGATAATTAATTCTTGCCTGTTTATTACTAAGTCCTTTTGAATTAACACTTAATTCTTTATATATATCTTCTATTTCTTTTTTATATGCATCTTTAATCATGTTATCACAACCCTAATATATTATTTTATCTTCTTTATCCATATATTCATCAAACTCTTTTATTGTTTTATTTCTATCAATATTTTTTATTTTTAAAGTACCATCATCAATACCTTTAGATAATTTATCTATATAATCATATATAAATTCATCTCTAAATCCAATACTTGCTGCATCTTCTTTGGTATTACCATAATATACTTTTTTCATATTTGACCAAATAATAGCTGATAGACACATAGGACATGGGTAACAAGTTGTATATATAGAACATCCTGTTAAATCGTAACTTTTAATATTTTTACATGCATCTCTTATTGCCTCAATTTCTGCATGAGCAGTAGGATCATTATTCTTAATTACATGATTAGAACCTCTTCCAATTATTACTCCGTTTTTTACAATTACTGCACCAAATGGTCCACCACTATTATCAATTAAATTTTCTTGTACTAATTTTTCTGCTTCATTCATATATTTATTCATTATTATCACCCTTTCTAAACAAGTCTACTATTACATCTGAAATTATTTCATTTCTTACTTTATGTCTATAATCATGTTCTTCCTTACCTCTACCACTATATAATGATTTTTTATTAACAATATTATCAGAAATACAAAAGATAGCAGTCATATTTATATTTAAAACTGTATTACATTTAAATAAAATAGATGTCTCCATTTCTATTGTTTTAGCACCCATATTTATTATTTCATCTAAATGAATAAACTCTAAAAAAAGTGAATCTGTACTAAAATTTGGAACATTATAATAATTAATTTTTTTTAAATCTAAAATTCTAATTAATTTATTAGTTATATTTTCAGAGGGATATTCCTTTAATCCAAATTCATCTTTAAATTTATTATTTAAATATCTACTAGCACCATCACCACATATTGAATACTTTGGTATAACAATATCACCAATATTAATGTTACAATCAAGTGATCCTGCAGAACCTAAAAATATTAAATTTCTACAATCAGTAAGTCCTAGGGATAAAATATAATCCATAATTCCAGGCGCGCCTATTCTCTTTAATTCAATAAAAGAAAAAGAAAAATCTTTACCATAAATATTATATACCTTATCATTTATTATATCTATCTTATCAAATTTACCATTAAACATTTCATAACTCCACCAAGGAGCAATTACTACATTCTCTAAAATATTTTCATATCCTCTATTTTTTATTATATCATTTTTATTAGTTCCATATTTTAAATGAGAATTTAATATATCTTGATAGTTCATACTACCTCCTATTTAAATTTGACATATTTAAACCCTAGAGATTTATAAATATCAGAAGCTCTTTTCAAATCAAATATTCTAGCAATTAATAAATTATATAAATCATCAATTAAGAAAAGTGCGAATATAGAATAACTAATTATAATAAATAGTTTTTTATTTAGAATGGTTGCTAGATAAGAACACATAGGAACTATTACATACATTAAAAGTAAACTAGATACTCCAAAAAATAAGACACTTCTTAAACATACATAACCACCAATATTTCCAAAATTTAATATTTCAGTATTATAATCCCAACATCTAAAACCATCAAAAAATTCATACATTACATATCCTGATACAAATTCAAGTATACCTGTTGCGATTACACTTATTAAAAATATTAAAAAAGGATTTTTTTTCAATTTTCTAGTTAATATATATATTATTATAGAACCTGTTGCATATATATTTATGAATGGTAAAAAGTTACTTCCACGCATATATATATCCTTCATTCCAAAATTAAAATAATAAAATATAACTTCATAAACAAATCCAAATATACCAGATATAATAGCAACTAAAAATAATACTCCAAGTACAGTATATTTATCAAACTTAATCTCATTATTCATATATTTACTGTAAAACTGTTTCATATAATCACCATACTAATTATATCATCTAATAAACATTATTCCAAACAAAAAAGTGATTAAAATCACTTAAAATAAATTTTTATAATATCAAACTAATTTACACCAATTTCAAACGCTGAGAATGTTCCCATATTTTGTGGTATTATTCTAAGACCTCCATCGCATGGTTCTACAGTAACCTCATTATCAAGATCCATTGAATCGATATCTTTATAATCTTTTAAACTATCATTCATATGATCTTTAGAAACGCTTAATTTATCGAGTAATTCTTTTGTAGTTAATACTTTATTATTATCTAAATCAACATATACATTTAGATATTTAATTCCACCTTCATATGGAGTTACCATATATCCTTTACTCATACTAACAAATAAAATATTTTTGAAAACATGATATGCATATACAGTTGGTTTAAATTCAGATATTTTTTCATTCACACTTTCAAAATAATCTAAATTAATATATGGGATACCATCTTTATCTGAAACATATGAAATAATTTCTTTCTTTTCCTCTTTATCTTCATTTTTTTCAACTACAGTCTCTTTATTAGTTTCATTTGCATTATCATTACTTAGAACTTTGTCGTATAAAATAAATCCTCCTAAAGCAAGTGATAATATTATAAATATAACCAAAACAACTATTAAACCTGTATTTTTCTTCTCCATTTTCGTCTCTCCTATCTTGATTTAATATTATCACAAATATATTTATTATACAATAATACTATATTATTATTTTGTAGTGTTTGTAAAATAAATGTAAATTAAAAACAAAAACGCATTTTTAAATGCGCTATACTAGTATTCTCTACGTTCTACTTTTCTAATTTTTATTTTGTTTCTTTCTTCCTGCTTATTTAATGTATTATTAATTGCATCAATTTCTTTTAATTTATCATTTAAATCTTTTTCCAAATTTTCAAGTATCTTTAAATTATCTACACCAAGATATGTAGATTTTTTTATCTCTGATATTTGGTATAAAGAATCTTTAATTAATGTAGATGTTAAATCTACTTTATCTTTTGTTTCATGTATTTTTTTAGATAAATCTTCATATTTATAGTCAACTTTTATTTCACTTTTAGTATCTAACCCCCTTCTAACACCTCTAAGGCCTCTATTTATAAGTGACGTACCAAGTGCGATATTAAAAATATTAGAAAGTCCACTAAATGGTAGTGTAAGTACACCTGTTGCGATAGATGCACAAGATTTAATCATTCTGCCATATCCAGTAACTTTGGTAACCTCACTAATTTCTTTAGTAACTTTATCTACTTCTTTATTCATTTTATTGACTATTTCACTTGTTATTTTAATTTCTTTTTCAGCTTTCAATTGATTATTCTTTAATTGTCTTATTTTATATCCATCAAATTTATTTAATACGTGTATTTTTTTATTAGATTCTACTTTTTTATCATTTATTTTATTATTTATTTGTTTCTTATCATTTTTATAAACATTTAAATTTTTTATAACTACTATATTATCTTCTTGATTATTATTAATCTTAATTTCTTTATAATTATCTTCTTGATTTTCTTTTTTTGAAATTTCTACATTATTATCTATATCTTTTTTTTCTTCATCAAGAATTTTATTATCAACATAATCTTCTGCTATACCAACATTTTTTTTAAACTGAATATTATTTATTTCTTGTTTTATTTCTATATCTTCTATATTTTTTTTAATAATTTTATCATAATAATCAATTACTTCATTAATATTTTTTATATCATTATTATTTACATATTCTGTTAATATATCTAATTTTGATAAATCTATATTTACATCAGCATTAATAATTTCTTCTTTTAAAATATCTTTATTACTTAAGATAACTACTTGTTTTTCTTTTATATCTTCTTTATGAGGTTCAGGATATTTTAAATTTATTTCTATTGACTTTGTTTCTGACTTAATCTTATCTAAAGCATGTATACCATTTTTTAAATTTCTTTTTTTGTAATCCATCCAAATACTATCTACATCATCTATTCCTTTTTTCTTAACAGGTTCTATAATATAGTAATCATATTTTTCAAAATCAAACTTTTCTGTTTTTAAATCAACAGGTATAACTTTATCGCCTAATTTTTTTAAATCTCTTACACTAGCAATTTTCATTTGATGAAATACATTTATACTAACTTTTACCTCTTTTTTTATTAAACTATTTTTCATAAGTTTTATTCTAAATCTCTTGCGATATAGAAAACTCTTTAATCTATCTTTAATTGATCCTTTTACTCTTCCTGATGAATTATTTCCATTTGATTCATTATCGTTCATAAAACCACCTACTAATAGATTATACCATTTTATAAAAAAAATAGAAACTAAATTGGAGACTGCTGAAAAAGTAGTTAAAATTAAAACTGATATTTAGAAATAATTTTCT
>CAMKGA010000017.1 GCA_946412015.1 uncultured Caryophanales bacterium | reverse complement strand
CTTCTCTTTTTTTACTATAATTTTTTATTTTAGTAAAATTCATTCTATTTTACTGTATAATTTTTTAAATTTCATCGTTGTATTTTGTTTTGAATAGGTCATCATTCTTCTCTTTGCTTTCAACTTCTTTTATTTCTGGTAATTCTTTAATGCTACCTAATCCAAAATAGTCAAGAAAATGGTTAGTTACTTTGTACAAAGTTGGTTTGCCTGGTTCATCCGATTTTCCACAATCTTCAATTAAATCTTTTAATACTAATTTGCGAAATATATATGCGCTTGATACACCACGCATTTTATCTACTTGCACCCTAGATATTGGTTGGTTGTATGCAATAATTGATAACACTTGTAATGCTGAATCAGATAATTTGCTTTCTTGCTCACTTTGTACTAGCTTTTCAAAGTATTTCGCATTTTCTTTTTTTGTTGTTAATTTAAATTTACCACCTAAAAATTCTAGTTTTATCCCTCTTTCTGGTTTATCTAGTTCATTATATAGTTGCTGAATTAATTTTTTTGTTTCATTAATATCTATACTTAATATCTCTGATATTTGTTTTAGTGATAATCCTTCATCTCCACATATAAACAATAATCCTTCTAAAGCTGCTTGCATATTTACTCCTTTGCTTTAATTATTATACCGTCAAAATTTTTATCTTGATTAATTATTATTTCTTTATTCTTAGCCATTGATAAAACAGCTAAAAATGTAACAACGACATATTCTTTTGAAATTATGTCAAATAATTCTTCAAATTTAATTTTACCTTTAACATTAATTTTTTTTCTTATTTCGCTACATCTTACATCTACGGAATATTCTTTTTTTGTAATTTTTGTATTCAAAGGCTTCATTTTTTCTTTGTTTTTTAAAAATGTTTCAAATGCTTTTATTAAATCATTTAAATCAATTCCATAATCAATATTATCATAATTATTTGTGTATTCTAATAATTCATTAGAATTTCTAGTATATATTTCTTTTCTAATGCTTTCTAATTCTTTAAAAGTATCAGTCATATTTTTATATTTTTCATATTCTATTAATCTATTTATTAAATTATTTTTTTCTTCTTCTATTTCATCTTCTATTTCTTCAGTTTTATTTGGAAGCAATAGTTTAGATTTTAATTCTATAAGCTCAGCTGACATAACTAGGTACTCACTTGATATATTTAAATCTTGTGATTTCATATGATTAATGTAATCCATATACTGTTTTGTAATTCTTTCAATGCTTATTTCAAATATATCTATATCATCATTTTTTATTAAGTGAAGTAGAAGGTCTAGAGGTCCTTCAAAATCTTTTGTTTTAAAATTATATTCCATAATATTCTCCAATACTTATAACATTATAATATTTTTGTAATTTTTTTTCAATTAAAATATTTATTATAGCTTCAAAAATGAAAAAAACTGTGAAAAAACACTTTAATCTTATATACAAAAATGAATAAATATGCTAAAATTATAGAAGATAGGGGAATGTAGAGGTGCATAAATTTGAAAAATAATATATCAAAAAAGTTTATACTAACTTTTCTTTTAACTACTATATTTTTTATTGGTAGTAATACAAAAGCTATATCACAATTTCCAAATACAATTACTATTAGGGTTGGCAACCTAATTCCAGATAGTTTTAGAATATTTAAAAAAGAATATACGGGAAGTGATGGTAACTCTGGAAAAGCTTTTTGCTCATCGTTTTGGAATGATGTTTATAATAATACTACTTGTTCTAAAACTTATTATCATAGTGATACATCAAAAAATGAAAAGGCTCAGGCGGCTGTAGGAGCAATTATAAATAACTATCGTAATTCTGATGGTTCTATGAACTGGAATAATTATTATTACGCAGAACTTGCGATAAATGAATTTTTGTATAAAAAAGTAACATATAATCCAGTTAATAATCTTAATCGATATGGTGGTTTTCCTTATTATAAAGGTGAAACTATTCAACCGGCTGTTAATTTGGGTTATAGTGTATATGATTCATATAAATCAGAGGTTGTTACTATTGATAACTTAAAAATAAATGGTGTTTCAATAAACGAGAATAATAAAGATCTTTCAGAAAATTTAAAAAATGCCCAAAATTATATTATAACAGCAGATATGAAGTGTTACAAAGATAGTACTAAAAAAGTTCAAGTGGCTTGTTCTAATCCGTCTGCAAATTTGCAAGTTCAAAATAAGGAATATGCTGTAACGAAGTCATATAACGGAAATACTGTTAAGTTACAAGCTGATATCTCTACTTTATTTAAGAACAATTCTAATGCTTTACAAGATATTACTGTCGATTTAAATGCAGAGAGCAAAAAAACATATTATTTAGCTCAAAGGTACTACTGTGGAGATGGCATTCAAACAATAACACCAAACTTGTTAAAGCCTAGTACTGTATCTGCGACTGTAAGTATACAGGGTAGATTTTCTGTTACTCCGAAAAAAGGTTGTGGAGATGAGATAAAAAGTGTTAATCCTGACGATTTAGCTTATGCAGTTGAAAATGCAGAGTTGTATAGAGCTAAATATCGTGGAAATTCCGTTAATTATGGAATGCTTTTGGATATTAATAATCCTTCTTGCTCGCCTACAAAACCGTCATATTTGTCTTCTTGTGATGTTGAAAATGGAAATTCTGTTATAGTAAATTCTAAATATGTTAAATCTTCTTCTTTTGCAAATAAAAATAGTATTAATGCTTTTGACATGGAAATAAATGATTATCTTTGTACAGTGAAATTTTCATATAATAGTGATACTATGACAAAAAATAATATTTCTAGTGTAAATAAATTAATTTACGAAAAAAGTGATGGAATTATAGGAAGAGCGAGATTAATTTATGATTGTAATGTGCCTGCACTTGCAAAGTCGAGAAATTATGACATTGAAAATTATGGTGGGTTGAATAATAATTTAAAAGAGTTTTCTATAGAAAATATAGCTCCAACATTAAAGATAAAACTAGATAATACAAAAGAATATGATATGGGATATAGAATTTCTTCAATTAATAGTAATTCTGCAGAGTGTAACGTTGATGGCAATAATATTACTTGTAAAAATTATAATAATGATAAATTAGGTTATGGATGGAGTTTTGATGCTGAAATTGAGTATTATTATCCAGAAGAATTTAATTATTCAATGGATAAAATGGGAATAATTCATAAGACAAACAGCTGCAGTGATTGTAAAAAAATTGGATATGGAATATATGTTCCTGATGATACAGAGGCATCGAGTTCTTCAATTTCACATTCATCAACAGTAAAATTTGAATTTCCTGGTGATTATGAAATTGATAATAACAAATTAACTGTTTCATGTCCTTATACAATAAATAAAAAAGAAAATAATCATAAAGATATATTATATCGTACTATCGATACTAGTAATCCTTTTGCTTCTATTACTGGTAAAGATAGGTTAACTGGCTCTAATTGGTGTAGCGATAGCGATGTAGATGATTTTGATATTATTGATGATTTTGGCATTGATAACACACAAATAATATCTGATGAAAATACTGATATAACCGAAGATAAAACGAGTAAATGTATTTATATAGGAGATGTAAATCAAAATGGTGAATGGGATAATAACGATTTTGATATTATTCAAAAATATGAAGATAAAGAATATTCACTAAATAATGATCAACTTGCATTAGCTGATATTAACTATGACGGTAAAGTTGATGATTTGGACGCAGTTGCTGTTCAAAAGATGATCAGAGATTATGCTAATTCTTTTAAAGGAGATCTAGATTCAAATAAAATTATAGATGAGAATGATGCTAAAAGGATTCAAGCAATTTTAGCGGAGATGCCAGCAACCGAGGTTGAAAAGAAACTTTCAGATATGAATAATGATTGTAATTTAAATGTTCAGGATGCCACAGCTTTGCAATCTATAATAATAGGAGATAAAAATAAAATAAAAAGCGCTGGATCAAGCGTATCAGAATACGAAGGCGATATTAGTGATGATGATATATATGGCACGTTAAATGATGTAATTCAAATAAATGATTACGATGAAAGAACAAAGAAGTGTGTTAATAATAATGATAAAGTAACTAGTATTATAAAAAATAGACCAAATGCTAATGGAGATTTAAAAATAAAAAATGAAGATGGTACGGTTACGAATAAAAAAGCAAAAACTCCACTTTATAGATTTGTTCTTACTCCTGAAAATATAAAGAATATCAGAGCTAATAATAAAGAGCAAAAAGGTTATACTAATTTTAATTCTACGTGTGATGAACATGGTGAAAAATGTGTTAGCAATTTTATTTCACAATTATCTGATAATAAATATGTAAATAATGTATCGGGACTTTGCACTCTGGGACAATATTGTGATATAACAAATATTATACAAGAAAAATATATTAAAGGTGGTGCATAATGAAAGAATCTGTATGGGCTTACTTTGCTGTTATATTTGGAATAGTTGCTCTTGCAATTATATTCTTTATGCAGCGTGTAACAACAACTGATCAACATAACTATACGTTGTTAAGAGAAACGTGTGAGGCAGCTATGTATGATTCGTTAGATATAGCAGCATATGAAAATAGTGATATAGTAAAAATTGATCAAGAAAAATTTTTGGAAAGCTTTTTAAGAAGATTTGCAGAAAATGCATCATTGTCAAGAAGCTATGTGGTAGAAGTGTACGATATAAATGAAGAACCACCAAAAGTTAGTATAAAAGTATCATCAAAGCAAGGAGATACAATGAGTCAAAATATGGAATTTGATCTTGTAAATAAAGTTGATGCTATTTTGGAAACAAAATATTGAAAGGAGAATAAGATGAAGGGATTAAATAAATTTATTAGGAATAAAAATACAGTAACAATTTTAGGGATTATTTTAATTGTGTTTTTACTATTTATAGGATTTAATGCAACTATTAATTCTACAGTAAATCCAATTGCTGTACCAGTTGCAAAAGAAAAAATATTACCAGAAACTCAAATTACTCAAGATAAAGTACAATATAGAAATATTTCTAAAATTGTTTTGGGTGACAATGTAATTAGAAGTTTAAATGGAATTATTGGTAAATATACTAATATAAATGTGACAATTCCTGCTGGTAGTATGTTTTATACAGAATGGTTAGTTAATGAAGAAGACTTAACTGGGAATTGGTTAAAACAAATTGATTTTTCAAAGGGAGAAGAAGCATATTATTATAAAGTTGATGTTGCATCAACGTTTGGTAATTCTGTACTTCCTGATTCATATATAGATATATATATGAAGGCTACTGATGATAATGGTTCTGTTATATATGGGAAGTTATTTAGAAATATTAAAGTATTAGCTGTTCACGATCATAATGGTAATAATGTATTTAGTAATTCTGAAGAAAAAGGTAATCCTGAATACTTATTATTTGCAATGTCACATGATAATTATAATTTGTTAAGACGTGCTGAGTATCTTGAAGGGAGAGAAATCGATTTAGTAGTTGCACCACAAGGAAACAATAGTACTGGCAATGAAGGAGCTCTTGTAAGTAGTGCTACATTAAGAGATTATGTTAACGCTAAAACATCTAGTGTAACTGATGATCAATTAGAACAGACAAATAATCAAAATGGCTAGATTTTTAGAATAAAAAGGGATGTGAATATATGGATAATGTTTTTGATGAAATGGACTTTGGCCCATTACAACAATATCTTGATAATGATGATGTAACAGATATTTCATATAGTAATGGTGGACAATTATGGTTAAAAACATTATCTCATGGTATTTTTAGAGTAAATAATCCTGGCGTTGATGATGGTTTTATGGAAAAACTTGCTTTTCAATGTGCGAATGTAGTTGGAAGAAGTTTTAATTCAGCACATCCTTTTTTGGATAGTGAGAGTAGCGAATTACGTATTAACTTCGTTCATAGTTCTATTGCAAAAAATGGTATTGCTTGCGTTATAAGAAAAACACCTGCAAAAATAAGGTTAGAGAAAAATAAAATATTGCACGATAAATATATTACTGAAGATATTCATAAGTTTTTAATCGAATGTGTTCATGGACACTGTAATATTATTGTGTGTGGTGAAACTGGTAGTGGAAAAACAGAATTTATAAAATATCTAGCAGCAAATACAAGGGTAGATGAAAAAATAATAACTATTGAAGATACACTAGAGTTGCATTTAGATAGAATATTTCCAGAAAGAGATATTGTCGCAATGAAAACAAATAATATTGCAAGTTATTCTGATGTGCTGGTAACGTGTATGCGTCAGAATCCAAAATGGATATTATTATCCGAAGTTCGTAGTGCGGAGGCAGTAATGGCTGTTCGTAATTCAATTTCTTCAGGACATTATATTTTATCGACAATTCATGCTGATAAAGCTTCGTCAATTCCTAACAGAATGTACTCTTTGTTGGAAACTAATCAAGACATTGGACAATTTTTAAAATCAATTTATAGATATATTCAAATAGGTGTATATATTAGAGCTTATCAAGAACCTACAACCCACAGAATGATACGAGAAATTGCAGAGGTTACAGAGTTTTATGTAACAGACGATAATGAAGCAAAATATAATACTATTTTTAAAAAAACACCAGATGGAAAAATTACTAAAAAAAATCCAAGTAAATATCTTTATGATTATTTAGAGGCTCAAGGAGTTATACTAGATAAAAATATTATTACTCCAGAAGATAATGGCATTTCTGCATCTGATACTATAGAAAATAGTAATAATGAGATTTTATTTGAATAAGGAGGAATTAACATGATTGCTATAATATTTATATTGATAGCTATTATATTGATATTTATAGTTGTATATCGAAATAGTAGTGGAAAAAACATATATAGTCATTTTACAGAAAGTTTAGGTCCTGCTTATGATAAAATAGCGCCATACACCTATAAAGAAATAAAGAAAAAAATAAAAAGTTTAGGTCAGAATTATAAATTTAAAGATTATTTGATGCAAATATTTATATTTGGTGGAATTGCAGCTGGAATGGGATATTTATACTTTTATAATTTTATTGTTTCTATAATATATGCAGTAGTTGCAATAGCTTTTATACCGTATTTAGAATATTTAAGATGTAAAAGATTATATAGTGAATTTGTGTTTGAACAAATTCAAACATATACAACAAATATTATTTTAGACTTTCAAACTTCTCAATCATTTGTAAAGTCTCTTGAAGGAGTATATGAATCAGGTGTTTTAGATGATCCTATTAAGGCTGATGTTAAAGTAATGATAGATATGGCCTACAAAAATGGTACAATTAATCAATCACTTGAATATTTTCAAAATAAATATGATTATTATATGGTAAAAAATATGCATCAATTATTTTTGCAAATTACAAATGAGGGTGCTAAAGATTCTGCCGAATCTCTTGAAAACATGTCACTTGATATAGATATGTTAGTCGAAGCTGTTTATAGAGATAGAATAGATAGATCAAACTTTCATAAGAAATTTATTAGATTTGGTATAATGTTATATGGAATGATTGGACTTATACAGTTATTACTTGGAGATACATATTCGCAACTTCTTGATATGTGGTATTTAAAATTATTAATTCACCTTTTAGTAATTATGAATTCATATTTTTTACTTAGTGGTGAAAAATATTATAATGAGAATGTAGGTGCTGAATAATGACGATTATATTTTTATTAGTTACAGCTATTTTAGTCTTTATATTTGTTTATAATAAAATATTCGAAGGTAATATATTTATAAAAGAAATATCTCCATTTTTTAGAAAAATGATAGAAGATGATTATGAATTTTTATTAAGATTAAGATATGAAGGAGAAGAAGTCGATTTACAAGAAATATTTGAAAAAAGAATTAGAAATTCTGTAATTACATTTATTATATTAATTTTTTTAGCAATAGCATTTGGTAAAATGGCATTTATAATATTTGCAATAGCAATTGTAATTGCATTTTTAGTTTTTAAATATCCTTATTATCATTTAAAATCAATGTATAGAAGATATTTGCATACAATTGATATGCTTCTTCCATACTATTTAAAGGGACTAGAAATATTAGTTCAACATTATACAGTTCCTGTTGCACTTAGTAAAAGTATAGAAACAGCCCCAAATGTTTTTAAGAATGGGTTATTAAAATTAGTGGCAAAAATAGATGCTGGAGATTCAACAATACAGCCTTATATTGATTTCGCAAATGAATATCCAGTTAGAGACTCTATGCGTATGATGCGTCTTTTATATCGTTTGAGTTTAGGATCGCAGGAGAATAAACAAGAACAAGTAATGGGATTTTCAAGAATGGTTTCTGCACTTCAAAATAAAGCAAGAGAAATTAAGTATAAAGATAGACTTGATAAAATGGAAAAAAAGACAATGATAATGTTATTCGCAACTGGTGGAGGAGTAATGTTATTATTATTTATGTCAATGACACTTATGATATAGTTTATTGATAAATGTTCTTTTGTATGATATAATATAGAAAAATAAGGAGGTGAAAGCGAGTGAAAGAAGCAACTGGAGAAGGAAGTATGACTATAATAACAATTGTAGTAATAGTTGGTTTAGCAGCCGCAGCAGCTGTAATTGTAGGAGTTATGATGACTAAGGCTAATACTACGACAAATAGTATGGATGCAAATGCTGTACATTATTGCCCTGATGGAAAAAATTATGATGCTAATACAAGAACTTGTAAATAATAAAACTAACGCAAATGATTATTTGTGTTAGAAATGCATATATTCATTTATATGTGTTTCTAATATAAATAGTATAATAATGGGAGGTATAATATGAAGGAATCTGTTGGAGAGGGTGCAATGACAATAATAACAATAGTTATTGTTTCTGGTGCAATTGCAGGATTTACATATATCATTTATAATTTGCTTAATAATCAAAGTAAAAGAGCTAATTGTGAAAATGCAGGATACAGTTATGATGGCGGAGTTTGTTATTTGTCTGATGGTTCTACGTGTAATAGTGTTAATTCAGAAGGAGTATGTGAAGATTAAATGAAAGAAAGCACGGGATCTATCGCTTCGATTTATATTATAATCTTTTTTATAATAATTATGTTTGGTTTTGTTGTTTCAATATTTAATTATTATAAATCATATAAGGTTAATAATTCTATTACAGCAATCATTGAAGATTATGGCGGATTTAATAGAAAGTCAATGAGTGAAATTGATAAAAGACTAAAAACTTTAGGATATAATAGAGATAAGATTACTTGTAAAGCTCCAAAAGATAATGAAAAATTACTTGCTTTAAATGGTGATAATATTAATATGCTAAATGGAAAATCTAATAATTTAGGATATAAAGGATACTGTGTTTATTTAGTAGATGAGTCTAATGATGGAAAGTATACATATTATAGCTATAAAATATCAACCTATTTAATTTTTAATTTTGGAATTTTCAATTTAAAGATTCCATATCAAATGACTACTAATACTGTTACTATGTATAATTGCTATGGTTCTAACTGTATAGCTGATAATGGTAAGGAAGTGAGTGGATCGTGAGAGATTCTGTTGGCAGCTCGCTTTTACTTATTGTTATCATTATTATTTTAGGAATAGTTAGTTCTGTAATTATTACATCAAATTCTTATACGAAGGCATATAAAGCTAAAACTAATATTAATGGTATCCTTGATAGATATTATATGGTTAACGATCAGGATTGTTTTGATAATCCCAATTGTATAGTATCTATTAATAAGACATTAACTAATATGGGATATAAGGTAAATGGTGACATTTCAAATTGTAGTAGTAGTGATATATTAAAGAAAATAGAAAAAATTAGTAATGCTGATGGTGATAGTGTAGATGTTAGTCTTTTTTATCCATCTTCTACTAATGGAGATGAATTTAATGGATACTGTATTTTTAAAAATACTATAAATAGTACAAGTTATTATTATACAATAGTAACTTTTAGTTATTTTAATTTAAATACATTAAATATTGGAACACTTTATAAAATACCTGTTTATGGAGAAACAAGAACCTATTATTTAAGTGAATAGAAGGAGAATTATTATGAATATAGTAATAGAAAATTTAAATGAAAATATAATTAATTCAATTGGAATATCCAATGCAAGTGTTTATAAAGGTGTATTTGACGTAACTCAAATATTTGGACAAATTAGTGCATTACAATATGAAAAAGTAATTATTGATATTACTGCTCTTAATAATTATAGTGATATTAATTCTATAAAAAGCTTATTAAGTTTTATTAAAAGAGATAAAATAATTCTTGTTATGAGTGAACAAAATGTAACTTTAGATTATTTAAAAACTATAATTGAATCTGGATTATACAATATCGCTTATAATGGAGAACAAATTGTTTCGTTATATTCCAATCCAAACACTTATGAAGATGCAATAGTTTTAGTTAATAAAAATGTTAATCAAGCAAAAGTGATTGGAATAAAAAATGTTACAAAGCATGCAGGTGCTACGACATTAATATACATAATAAAAAAACATTTAGAAAAATATAGAAAAGTTCTAGCAATTGAACTTGATAAACTTGATTTTAAATTTTTCTATGATAAAGAAATGCTTTCAATTCAGGAAAATGATTTACCTCTTACGTTGCAAAAAAATTCAAATCAAGATATAATATTAGTTGATTTGAATCTTAGTAAAGATGCAATTAAGTATTGTGATGAGGTTATTTATTTAATAGAACCAACTATGATTAGAATTAATCAATCTATGATGGTCGATCCAACAATGTTTAGAAAATTATCTGGAGAAAAAGTAGTGCTTAATATGTCGCCACTTGAAAAATCTGATATTAAACAATTTGAATCTGAATCTCATTTAAAAGCTTTTTATAATCTTCCTCTTATAAATGAGAGAAAAAATAGTGAAATAATTAATAATTTAATAAGCAAACTAAATTTATAGGTGATAAAATGAAAAAGATTTTCTTAATATTTGTAATATTTAGCATATTTATGGTACAATTAACTCTAGTAAGGGCTGATGATAATATTAATTTAGAAGGAGAGGTTTATCATAATATTGAAACAGATGTTGTTAGCTGTGGAAATAATATGATTGAAGGAATGCCTGCTAGTGTTCCAAGGGTGGTTAATATAGTTTATTTGATAATTCAGATTAGTGTTCCTGTAATATTAGTTGTTATGGGTATGATAACACTTATGAAATCTATTACTTCAAGTAAGGAAGATGAAATAAAAAAAGCACAATTAGCTTTTGTAAAAAAACTAATTACTGGTGCAATAGTATTTTTTGTTTTTGTTATAATGAAGATTATAGTAAGTGTTGCTGCTGATGCTAATAAATCGCCTGATATAATTGATTGTGCTAATTGTTTTCTAAATGGCACAAAGAATTGTAATGCAAAAGATAATGAATCTAAAAAAAGTAAGTAGGGATATTATGAAGAAAAAGATATATATTGTTTTTATAAGTGCTTTATCATTTTTTTCACTTAGTCCAGTTTATGCTAAAACTAAAGTGGTAACGTGTGGCAAAATAAAAGAGTTACCATATAAGGTATTACAACTATCTAATACTGGTATAAATATTATACAAATTATTGTACCAATAATATTAGTTGTAATGGGAGCAATTGATTTTCTAAAAGCGATTTCATCGCAAAAAGAAGATGATATAAAGAAGGCTCAAAGTACTTTTATAAAAAGACTTATTATGGGAGCGTTAGTTTATTTTATTATTGTTATTGTTAAGTTTATTATAAGCATTATAGGAAATGATGATAGTATTTGGGGTTGTGTTGAATGTTTTGTTGTAGATGCTGGTAATTGTAATTAATTTTGAAAGGAAGTATTATGAAGAAAATATATAAATATTTATTGTTGCTTATTTTGTGCTCTTTTTCATCTTTTCCTGTCTATGCAAAAGATATTACTGGTTGTTCTGTTTTAGGCGATAATGTAATGATAGATGAAAAGATTGCTAATACTGTGCATATTGTTGTATTAATAATACAAATAGCAGGTCCAGTATTACTAGTAATATTTGGAATGATAGACTTATTAAAAGCAATAGTTGCTGGAAAAGAAGATGAAATAAAAAAAGGTCAGATGACTTTTATAAAAAGACTTCTTGCAGCTATTATAATGTTTTTTGTAATTTTAATTGTTAAGATGGTTGTAAATTTTGTCGCTGATGATTCGGAAGGAATTGTGAATTGTGCCAGTTGTTTTATAAATGGTCCTAATTCAAGTTCTTGTTCGACAAAGTAAGGGGGATGTTATGAAAAAATTAGATTCTAAATTTTTAATAACATGTGGAGTTATAATAGCTATTCCAATACTTTTTATGTTAATAATGTTTTTTGCTAGGGGATGCTCTTCAGGTAGTTCGTATTCTAATTATGAAGACTTAATGATAAAACATGCTAAGACATATGCCAAAAGACATAAAATGCTTCCTAAAAAAGGAAAAACAGTTATTATTAAGCTAAATGATTTGGTAACTGATGGAATGAAGTCAACTGAAAAGGCAATAAAAGATACAAGTTGTAGTGGCAGCGTTGAAATTAGAAACAATTCTAATGATATTATTTCTGATAAATTATATTCGTATATTCCATATTTGGAATGTGATGATTATAAGACGGATTATATAAAAGATCATTTGTTAAAAAATGTTGTTACAAGTGATTCTGGTTTATATAAAGTAGATGAAGAATATATTTTTAAGGGTAATAAAGCAAATAATTATATTAGTTTTTACGATGTTACTTATAGAATTATAAAAATGGATTCTGATGGTATATTAAAGTTAATTAAAGAAAGTAATGAGAAGATGTCTTATCGTTGGGATTCAAAGTATAATAATGTTTTTCAAAAGTATTCTGGTATTAATAATTATTATGATAGTGTAATAATAGACAGACTAAAAGAGGATTATACAAATGATAAACAACTTAATATGGATGCTAAAAGCAAGATTATTCCATATAGTGTTTGTACAGGAAAACGTTCTATAAATGATTTTAATATAAATATTACAACAGAATGTGAAAACAAATTAGATAATCAAGTTATATCGTTGCCAAGTATTACTGATTTTACTAGGGCAAGTTATGATGCTAATTGTAAATCTATAGAAGATTTATCTTGTACTAATTATAATTATATATCTGATTTTATAAATTATTCTTGGACTTTAGATACAGTTAATGAAGATAGTTCGAAAGTATATTATTTATCAGCTCAGGGTCCTGAGTTGGATACTGCAAGTAAAAGTATGAAATATAATTGGGTTATATATATTGATGGCGAAGAATTGTATAATGGTGGCGATGGTTCTTTAAAAAATCCATATATAATCAAGTAGTCGTATTGACAAAAAATAACATAGAGTATATAATAATGATAGTTTAGGAGGAAATGAAATGTTTGAAATTTTAGCGAAAGTTGCAACAGATGCAGAGTATACTTGTGGTTCTGTAGATAATTTTGTTTTTAGTGGTATGTTTCCATACATAATCTCTACGATGGTTACACTTATACAAATTGTTGTTCCAATTTTATTAATTGTATTTGGTATGTTAGATTTAGCTAAAGCAGTAATTGCAAGTAAAGAAGATGAAATAAAAAAGGCACAAATGACTTTTGTAAAAAGATTAATTGCAGCTGTAATTGTGTTCTTTATTATCTATTTAGTTCAGCTTGTAGTGAATTTTATTGCAGGATCAAATCAAGATACAATTATGGGATGTTTTAATTGCTTTATTAAGGGAGAAGCTAAAGCGGGAGCATGTGTGTTTAATGGATAACAAGCATTTTGCTTGTTTTTTTCTATTGATTAATTAAATCTATTTTGATATAATCATACTAGAATAGTTTATTTATAAATTTTAATTGGAAGTGGTGACATAATATGTGGTTTTTCAAAATAATGGCTAGATTTTTTATAGCTATCGATTCAACATTATTTAATTTTATATCTACATTATATGATTTATTGATTGCTATTTCTAGGACATCAATTTTAAGTCAAGGCGATATTGCACAATTTGCATATAGAATTGAATTGTTACTTGGTATATTTATGTTATTTAAACTTTCTTTTTCTTTAATAACATATATTGTGAATCCTGATGACTTTACAGAAAAGAGCAAAGGATTTGGTAAATTGATTCAGAATGCAATTGTTTCGCTTGCGCTACTTGTATTAGTGCCATATATTTTTCAGATGGCCTTTAATTTGCAATCAAAAATATTAGATGATAATATTTTAGCAAAATTTCTACTTGGTGAAAAGATTGAGGAATCTGATGGAGATTTAGATAATTTAACAATAATTGATACTGCAGGTGGAGAAATGGCTTTTCAAGTAATGTTGCCGTTTTTTATGCCTAGAGCGTCAATTAATGCTTTAAATAACTGTGCCAGCATATATGATGAGGAGGGTGCATTTAGTAGCGAATGTGCATCTGATATGATTTCTGCTGGAGCAACAGAGCAGACTGTAACAAATTATACAAAAGGAATTGAAAATAAAAGTTTAGGACTTACTTTTAGATCAGACATGGCTCTTGAGACAACTAAAGATGGTAATAATGAGTATTTTATAATAGACTATAAGTATCCTATTGCAACTGTAGTTGCTGTAGTAGTTTGTTTGCTTTTAATAACATTCTGTATTGATATTGGACTTAGAAGCGTAAAACTTGCATTTTTACAACTTGTATATACAATTCCGGTTATATCTTATATGGATCCTAAAAGTGGAAAAGATGGATTGTTTAAAAAATGGTATCAAATGTGTTTGTCTACTTTCTTAAGTTTATTTATTAGATTGCTAGCACTATATTTTGGAATTTATGTTATTGCTAGAGTTGGTGATTTTGGAATGTTTGATGTTGTTAATGGTTCTGAGATTACTAATGGATGGGTAAAATTATTTGTTATAATTGGTGTTTTAATGTTTATAAAACAATTACCAAAATTACTTGAAAATTTAGGTATTAAGTTAGATGGAGGATTTACTTTAAATCCACTAAAAAAACTAGAAGATGGTATGATTGGTGGTAAACAGATTATAGGTACTGGTAAGAAAATAGGAAAAAGAGCTGGAAAAATTGCTGGTGTTGGAATTGGCGGAGCTGCTTTAGTGGGAGGTGCTAGTTTACTTACTGGTAAAGGATTTAGAGGTACTGGTAGAGCTATGAGAAAAGCTTTTGCTGGTGGTTTTAAAGGAGACAAATTTGGCAAAAATTTTTCATCATCTTATGGTGCGGGAGCTGCTAGAAAACGTGAAATAAAAAAGATGAAAAATGATGGTGTTAGCCCTGGCAGAGTATCAAGGGAAAATTTCAAAAACATGTTTAGAGGTATGACAGCTAAAGATAAATATGAAGATTTTAGTAACTCTATGAAATCAATTCAAGATGGTTATAAAAGTTATTATAATGGGGTTTTAGGTGGAGATAAAATAGCTAAAGAGTTTGAAAGACGTAGAGTCGCTGCAGAAAATGCAGGTGATCACGCTGCAATGAAAATGTGGCAGGATTCGATTGATGCCAGAGTTAAAGAAGTACAGGAAAACGGCGGCCAGATTGCACTAAATGGATATAAAGATTCTGCTGGAAATAATATTGATTATGCAGGGCAAATTGCTGATTCTATTGAAAGAGTTGGCGGAGTTTATGGTGCTGGATCAGCAACTTACGATTCTTATATGACCGGCTATGCGGGCAGTGATTATGCAAGTAAAGTTAATTCGACTGATCAAGGATTAGTAAATATTTCTAAAAATATTTCATCTACTATTGAACACGTTAATGAAAGATACACTGGAAGTTACGATTATGACGGAAGCTTATCAACTACTGCTGATATAAAGACTATAAATGGAAAAACAAAATCGGTTGTGCGTGCTGCTGAATCTAGTACTGAAGTTAGAGACATGCAGGATGTATATAAATATGTTAAAACTGATTCTAAGAAATAATAAAAAGGATGTGATACAGTATGGATAATATGTATTTGATACCGGCTAATTCAAAAAAATCTATGCTTTTATTTGGATTATTTACTAAAATTGATTTAGCATTGTTTTTAATAGGTGTAGGTTTATCATTGTTGCTTTTGATGATACTTCCTATTGAAAATATATTAATGGCAGTAATTGCATTAGCACCTGGGCTTATTTGCTCGTTTCTAGTATTCCCGGTGCCTAATTATCATAATATTAGAACAATTATTGCTCTGGCTTGGGAATTTTATACTACGAGACAAAAATTTATATGGAGAGGTTGGTGTTATAACGATGGCGAAGAAGCAGACAAAAAGTAAATATACTGATATTCCTGTTAAAAGTATTGCAAATGGTATGATTGTACTTGATAATAAACTTAAGGTTTCAGGGGTTAAGATTATGCCAAGGAATATTTTTATACTTGATCCAGGAACGCAAAGTGCAATTATTTCAAATTTAAAAACAGTTTATAATGTAATCGATTATGAATTTTGGATTATTGCAGCTGATAGACCGGTTGATATAAATGTATATTTATCTGAACTTCAAGTTTTATATAATTCTTCTATATCTCCAGTTCAACGAAAACTAATTTCTGAGGATATGGAAAAAGGTAATATGTTTATAAAAAATAGTGTTGTAGATACAGAGTATTATTTATTATTTAAACATAAAGAAGATGAAATAATTCAAAAGAGAATTAGAAATTTAATTAACAATTTTGCATCAGCAGGATTAACTGCTGTTCAGACTAGTAATGATGATTTAAGAATGATTTTGGATAATTTTTTAAATGGTGGTCAAACCACAACATTTGGGACGGTGTTTGCATGAGTAGTATTAAAGCTGAAATTGCTCCAAAGGGGCTTGAATTTAAGCCCAGTGAATTTATAGTTAGTGATAAATATGCAACTATACTTTCGGTTATTTCTTATCCAAAATTTATATATCCAGGATATTTATCATCACTTACAAGTATGTCTGGAATAAAGCTAGTTATTAAACATATTCCTCTTCCTTTTAGTAGCATGAGTAAAATGCTTAATAAGGAACTTGCTGATTTAAAGCAAAGATATCAAGATGAGAATGATAGGACTATTCAAGAAAGAATTCGTCAAGATTATGAATCACTTGAACAATTTATAAGTGAGCTTGCAGCAAGTCAAGCAAAAATATATGATTTTCAAATGCATATTATGGTTACTGCTGATTCTAAGGAAGAATTGGAATTAAAAAAATTGCAGATTAGGAATTATTTAGAGTCAATGGAATTAAAGGCAATTCCTTTAAGGTTTGAACAAGATCAAGTGTTAAAATCGTGTTTGCCTATTTATGATAATCAAGATGTTGAAAATAGAATTGGAACACCAATTCCAGCTCCTACAATGGCAGCCATGTATCCATTTATTTTTGACAGTATTAAAGATCCGGGATTAGGAACATTACTTGGTGTTGACTTTTCAGGTGGTGTAGTATTATTTAATCAATTTTTATATCAAATAAGAAAAGAAAGTAATAGAAATAACGCTAATATGATAATATTGGGTACTTCTGGTAGTGGTAAATCTACTGCTGCTAAGATAATGCTAAGAAGTCATATTAGAAACGGGCACCAACTTGTTATTATTGATCCTGAAGGTGAATTTGAAGATATGGTAAATCTTTATGGCGGAGATTTTATTGATCTTGGTAAAGGTGGAGAATACGGTATGATTAATCCACTTGAAGTTGTCTTGGATGCCGATGAAGAAGAAATAAGACAAGGATTAGGACATGCTGTTCTTACTCGTACATTACAAACAATAAAAGCATTTTTAAAGTATTATGATCCGGGTATAACTGAAGATTTGGTTAATATGTTTAGTGAAGTGGTTCAAGAAACATATAAAAGATATGGAATTGATTATAACAGTGATTTTACGAAGTTTTCTTCTCAGGATTATCCAACCTTTAAAGATGTTTATGCCACAATAAAAGGACGTATTTTAGCGATGCCTGAAAAAACACAAGAGCGTGACGTGTTAGAAAGATTAGAATTAAAAATAAGACCAATAGTTAAAGAATTAAAGTATTATTTTGACGGTCATACAACTATTTCTCCTAATAGTAATTTTATTGTTTTTAATATTAGGGAAATAATGAATGCTGATAGTAATATTAAAAATGCATTATTCTTTAACATATTGAAGTATGCCTGGGGACTTACATTAAATCCTAGAATTAATACTGTAATGATGGTTGATGAAGCTCACGTTTTATTAAGTGGGGGAAATACACTTGGAGCTGATTTCTTAGCTCAAATGCAGAGACGTGCGCGTAAGTATAATACAGGAACAATACTTATTACTCAACAACCAACTGATTTTAGTGATCCTTCTGTTATTACACAGGGAAAAGCAATATTTGATAATGCTTCATATTATCTTGTTATGGGTTTAAAAAAGCAAGCTGTATATGACTTATCGATGCTTATCGATCTTAACGATAGCGAAGCAGAGAGTATAAAGCAATATGGACAAGGGGAAGCGTTATTTGTCTGTGGAAGCAGACGTATGAGAATTAATGTTATAGCATCAGATGCAGAATTAGAATCCTTTGGTAGTGGAGGGGGATTATAAGAGGTGATTAGATGAAAGGTAAGGCCATTAGTAGTTTATCTAAAGCAAATTCAAAATCAAAACTTGCTAGAGAAGGTGCGAATGCAAAACGTAATAAAAGAGGCGTTGTTAGGCGATCAAATTATAGTGGTGGCCTTTCTTCATCTAAAAGTATATCTCAATTTAATGCTGGTGGAAGTATTGCTAGTTCGATGAGAAGTTCTGGCAATCAAGAATTGTCTGCGAAGCAGAAAAAACAACAACAAAGAATAAACAATGCTATTAAAATAACTGAAAAAATTCCTTTTTTAAATAAGTATGCAAAAATTGCAAAAGCTGCAGAGAAAGTTGCTGCTATTAAGGGTAAAGGTGGAAAAATACTTGGTAGTGGTAGTCAATCGGCAAGTACAGAAGAAGCTGAAGATATGCTTGCTGCTGAGCAACGTGGGGAAGAATATAAACCAGACCAAACAGAACAAAAATTTACAGTTTTTACAAATAGGCAATTAATAATAACTACTATAATGATATGCAGCGGTATTTTCATTATACTAATTTTAATATCTGTAATTACTATGTCTTCAATAACAGATACAGCAGGAGAAGCTTATCTTGCATCAAAAGATACCCCAACAGAAGAAGAACTTGCGGATGCATATGGAGCTTTAGATGGTTCCTCTAGCAGTTCAAGTAGCTCAGAGTCATCTGGTAATATTAAATCTGATAGTACCTCTAATCTTATTATGGTTGGAGATTCAAGGTTTGTTGGAGTATGTACAGATGCATATAACGGAGCATACTCAGATTGTTCAACTATTGGATATAAAAAAGATAATGTTACTTTTATAGCAAAAATCGGTGAATCTTATCAATGGTTAAAAAATAGTGCTCTTGCTGAGGTAAAAAAACAGCTTGATGCTAATAAAAAAAGTACTGTATTTATTAATTTAGGTACTAACGGACTTGATGATACGGATAATTATGCTGCTACATATAATCAACTTGCAAAGGACTATCCTGAATCCAACATAGTAGCTGTTAATGTTCCACCAATCATTGATGAATATACTACTGATTATAGGGATGTTGAAAATGATGCAAATGTCGTTAAATTTAATGCGGCATTGAAAACTAAACTATCTTCTGATGTAATATATTGTGATGTTTATTCTAAGTTGAAAGGAAAGGTTAATGCACCTGATGATGGAGTGCATTATGACGAAAAATCTAGTAAACTTTTTAATGATGAGATGCTAAATTGTATAAAAAATACTGGCAATTCATCATCAAGTTCTTCTTTTGATAGTTTATTATCTAAAGGTGGAACAAGTGTAAGTGATTTAGAAAATAAAAAGATTAATCAATTAGTTATTGTAGAATCTAATGGATCTACTGCAAATGTTTCTTTTTATGAAAAAGAAAGTAGTGGATGGAAAGTTGATTCTAGTTTGAATACTTCTGGATATGTAGGTAGTAACGGAACAACTTCTTCACCTTCAGAAGGTAAATCTGCAACCCCAAAGGGATTATATGGTGTAGGAGATGCATTCTATCAAAGTAGTGTTCCGAGCACCAAATTAAATTCTTTTAAAATTACATCAAATACATATTGGGTTGATGATCCAAATTCAAAATATTATAATCAAAAAGTGGAAGGAACGGCAAATAAAGATTGGAGTAGTGCAGAACATATGAGTGAAATAAGTTCTTATAAATATGGTTTTGTAATTAACTATAATATGAATCCTGTAAAAAAAGGTGCTGGTTCTGCTATTTTCTTCCACGTAAGTCATGATAGTCCAACAGCTGGGTGTGTATCTGTCCCAGAGAGTATGGTACTTTCTTATTTATCTAAGTTAGATAAATCTAAAAATCCTTATATATTGATAATATAGCTATATTTATTACGATATGAAAAGATGGGTGAAATATGAAAAAAATATGTATGATTATACTGGCACTTTTAACTTTTTTTGTTGATTTCTATGTAAATGCTGAATATGAAAGGGTTTATAATTCTGAAGATTTAAGTGATTATTTTAGCACAATGAAGGCATGTGACCGCGAAGGTGGCGATAATGATTGTAGAAATGGAAATGAGTATAAGTTCTATTTAAAAATGTATGATATGTATTACTTATACCAAAATAAATATAATATTAAATTAGATTTACCTCTTATAATGGCTGCACTTTATTATGGGAATGAACAATTGCCTGTTGTTTTTGAAAAAAACTTAAATAGTTATCCTAGAGCTGATTTAAAAAATAATAGTGTAGTTACTAATTTAGACTGGGAATTTGATTATAAAAATATGGATTGTTATACATATTTAAATTCAGCAGATTTTAGGTTTGATATGCAAATACTTGCAAAAAATATGGTGAAAAAAGAGACAACATATGATTGTGTTGTTGAAAATGAAGAAGCTTCTGAAGATGAAGATGCCGAAGAATATATTGTGGTTGATACTGTTACTGTTGATGATATTGAAAAAGATAACTATTCAACAGATACATTGGCATGTGATGAGGGTGAATATGATGAAAATTCTATAAATGAGTCATATTCTTTGGATATGGAAAAGTTTAAGGCTTTTTTGCTTGAATATGTAAAGGCAAAGTATCATACAAAGGGGACTCCAATAAAAGAATGCCCGGTATATGATAATGGTAATAATGTTAGTTCTTCTAATTCATATACAGGACCAAATGGTAGAGATATTGTTTTATCGCCAACAGGATCTGCAACAATAGATCAACTTAATCAGATTGCTGTAAAGCAAATTGGAAATACTGGGGATACTTATGAATCATGGTTTGGCTTTTATGCTGACTGGTGTGCGATGTTTGTTTCGTGGCTTTTTAATCAAGTAGGTGGTATTGGTAAATATATTGCAAGTTCAGAAGCTGTAGCAGGAGAAATTCCACGTTCATCAGATGCGGCAGGTCTAGGAACTTGGCTCGAAGATGAATGTACCAATCCTGAAGTTGAGCCTAGGGCTGGAGATATTATATTATTTGATCCATGGATGGGTAGTTCGTATGTTCCATATCCTGATAATGGAAATGATAAATATTATAGTAGTCACGTGGGATATGTTTATAAAGTTGACAGTGAAAATGTTTATTCAGTAGAAGGTAATGGTGAACTTGGTGGATACAATGGAGTATGGGAACACGTTCGCCCAAGAAAACATTGTGGAAATCAAGATGGTCAAACTATTAACGGATATTTTAGACCAAATTATTGATGGGTGATATTGTGAAATATATTAAGTTAATATTTGTATTTGTAATTATAATTTTTATTGCAGGCTGTAAAAAAGAATATAATCTTTATGTTTATGATAATAAAATAGTTGAAAAATTTCATATGGAAATTGAATCAGAAAATAAGTATACAAAATTATATTCTGGTAATATTAATCCATTACATGGTAATTTTACTGATATTTATAAGAAAAATCTTGAAAAAAAAGGAAAAAAGGATATCCTTGATTTAGAATATACATATACTCCTGAATTGTTTGCAAATGCTAATTCAATTAATCAATGTTTTGATGAGAGAAAAGTAACTTATTCTTCTGATAATTATTTTGAAATAATATTAGGAAAACCAAATGGTTGTATGTTTAAAGAAAACTATACAATAAATATTATTACAGATAATGTTGTAGTTTCCAATAATGCGGATAAGGTTACTGGTAATAAATATTCATGGAATGTAAAAAATGATGGAAAAAGTAATTTCAATTTGAAAATTAAGATAAAAAAAGGTGAATTGAAGAGAAAAAAGAATAATAGTAATATAGTTATATATATTGTTGTTGGAATAATAATTATTTCTTTGAGTGCTGTAATTTATTTTACATATAAAAGAAGAAAAAAGAATAATGAATTTTAGTTGTGAGGTGAAAAAATGCGTATAATGAAGTTTTTAATGGTTATTACACTTGTTTTTTTGCCACTTGGTACAATAAATGCATCTATTGAATTAGAGCGTGATGACATTTATGATTATAAAGAATTTTTTGATGATTTGTTTCCTACTGAAGAAGAGGATGCTGGAGCTGGGTATACTGATTCGTGTGTTAGTGGATCATCAGCTTATATGTGGCCTATTGGAAGTGAGGAGAAAACTACACAAAATGGTGTAGAACTTGCGATAGGTACTCCATATCCGACAGTAATTACATCTTATTTTGGTTCAACTGAGGCTGGAATTCATGATAATGGACACGGTGCACTTGATATTGCTCCTGCTGCAGATGCAGGGGTTGTTAATGTAATTGCTGCGCAGGCGGGGGAAGTTGTCGTTGCAAATACGGGATGTGTTTCATTTGAGGGACTTGGTTCTAGTTGTGGTGGTGGATATGGAAATTATGTTGCTATTAAATCTGATGATGGCAATTATCAATACTATGGACACATGCATGAGAATACACTAAAAGTTAAGGTAGGAGATAAAGTAGTTCAAGGACAAATATTAGGTAAAGTAGGTTCTAGTGGTAGATCAACAGGAACTCATTTGCACTTTGAAGTTAGAGAAGGGCAGGATGCTTATGATGCAAGGGTAGACCCATTAAATTATGTTAATCAAGATAATCCTAGACCATCCGGTTCTAATTCAACAAATAATTCATCAAGCTCAAGCAATTCATCTGCATCAAATAACTCATCAAGTTCAAATAATACATCAAATAACTCATCAAGTTCAAATAATACATCAAATAATTCGTCAAATTCTTCATCTACATCATCTTCATCAAGTTCTACGGATTCGACAGTTTCATCAAATGATGAATGTAGATTTCCATCTGTATTTATAGAGCTATTACGTGATATGGAAGGTGGTTATGAAGAGGGAGATTATTATATAGCTTATGATGGAGGAGATGGTTATCCTTGGACAGTTGGACCTGGTATTACTTTGGCTGAAGAAGATGAGTTTAGAGCAATAGGAATTGATCCAAATTCAATAAGTGCAGGTTCTAGATTAAAGAAATCTGATGTTGATAAAGTATTTGAGATGATTTTACAGAAAATTAGAGATTCAATTGAAAGTAGACTGGCATCAAATAATATAACATTGAATAATAGTCAAATTTTAGCACTAGTTGCTTTTGAACATAATGGTGGTCAAACTGCTTCAGATAATGTAATTAGTAGTTATAAACAGAATGGTAACACATATAAAGTTTATAGTGAATTTTGTAATTATGTTCACGGAACATATAATGGTGTATCAGGATATTTATATCCGGGTTTAATACTAAGAAGAAAAGTTGAATGGCTGATGTGGAGTGCAGGAATTTTTTTACCTACCGATCAAGATCAATCATATGATAATAATACTGAATGTGTTGGTAATTTTGCAGTGCCAAATGATAAGAAAAGTATGGTTACGCCTTTACTAGAAGAAACTGCAAAACAATTTGGAGGGACTATAACTTATTTTTAGGAGGATATATGAAAATAAAATTAAGAGATATAATACTTTTTATGGTATTTGTGTTTATACTTTCAATTTTCTTTATTTTATTTAGACATAATGAAAAAAATGATTTTTCAAATGTAAAAGCAGTTACTGATAGTACGCAGTATTATGATGTTTCTTCGATTGTAAATAAGGTTGTACATAATTCTAATAAAGATAGTAATTTATTAATATATTTAATTGAAGACAGTTATAAAAGTAAAAAAAATATTAATAAAAAAAATATTTTTAAATACATAAAAGAATTGGATAAAGATTTGTCTTTTTCTGGAGATAAAATGTATTATGAAAAGACAAATGAAAATATTAGTAAATATTATGTATCAGGCTCTTTACAGTCTTTATCTATGGATAATAATGAAATAATTGATGATTATTATGTTATTATACTAATAGATAATAACAATAAAACATTTTCAGTAATACCCGATGATGGCAAAATTTTTATGGAGGTAGAAAAATGGATGCAGAGATAAGTAAAAAAGGTTTTTCTATCATTGTTTTACTGTTAGTAATTTTTGTTGGGATAGATACATTGTTATATCTTTATGTTAATAATAATAAAGAAATAAGTAGTATAAAAAAGAATGATTACAATAGCTACAGTAGTGTATATATAACTGCTGATAAGCAAGCATCAATTTATTTAAGTAATTATTATAATTTAATTAGATCTGATATTAATAAGGCATTTGAAAAATATGAAAAGAGAAGTTTAACAAATTTAAAGACTGTAGATGAGTTCAGAGAATATTTAAGTAAAATGAATATTTCTAGTTCTAAAGTTACAAAATTACGTTTTTATAATGTTGGGAGTAGCACATATTATGCTATAATTGATGCAAATGGGAATCATGTAACATTTAAAGCTAAAGGTGTTATGGATTATATAGTTGATTTTAGGTAAGGAGGTATTATGAAACTAAGAATAAAAGTAGAACCAAAAGATCTGATGTTATTTTGTATATTTGCATTTTTTTGGTTAATAGTAGTCCAATTATTTGTTGTAAATATAAATGCATTTGTAGATGCTGAACCATTTACTTTTAATATTTTTTTGGTTTTTACAGATGGAATAATGTTTATTATGACTATAATAGGATTTTTACTTGGAATTGCAATAGCACTTTTTAGTGTTAAATCGCATGTGTTTGAAATGGGAACTGGTGTTGGACTTGAAGTAGGTGCAAAGAGAGAAAAAAATTACTCTCGTTGGGCTAAAGAAAAGGAAATGAAAGCAGAATTAAAAAAGGTTGATCCAAAAGCGAAGCATAATGATGCTGCTGGTATTCCAATCATTATGAACGAAAAAGAAGCGTGGGTAGATGACGGTGGCTATCATAATTTAGTTATTGGATCTACTGGTGCCGGAAAAACCCAAACAACAGTTTTACCTATGGTTCAACTATTATGCAAGCACGACGAGTCAATGATTATAACTGACCCAAAAGGTGAAATATATGAAGATACTTCAGAAATGCTAAAGGATTTAGGATACAATATAGTACTTTTAAATTTCCGTGATCCTCAACAAGGAAATTCTTGGAATCCAATGAGCTTACCTTATTCATTTTATAAAAATGGCAATCAAGATAAGGCAAATGAGTTATTAGATGACCTTGCAAAAAATATACTATATGATGAAACATCTAAGGGACAAGATCCTTTCTGGGAAAATACTTCAGCTGATTATTTTGCTGGATTATCTTTAGGACTTTTTGAAGATGCTAATGAAGACGAAATAAACTTAAATAGTATAAACTTAATGACTACTGTTGGTGAAGAAAAAATAGGAAATACAAAGTATGTAAATGAATATTTTAGTTATAAAGATCCAACGAGTCCTGCTTATGTTAATGCATCATCTACTATCATGGCTCCTAATGAAACAAGAGGTAGTATATTATCTGTATTTAAACAGAAAATAAAATTATTTGCTTCTCGTGAAAATTTATCGGAGATGCTAGCACATAATGATTTTGATATGCGTGATGTTGGTAGAAAAAAAACAGCAGTATTTATTGTAATTCAAGATGAAAAGAAAACATATCACGCTTTAGTTACAATATTTCTAAAGCAATGTTATGAAACATTAATTTCAGTTGCACAGGAAAGTGGCGGTAAGCTTCCACATAGAACTAACTTTATTCTTGATGAGTTTGCGAACATGCCACCACTTAAAGATGTTACTACTATGGTTACTGCAGCACGTTCTAGAAATATAAGATTCACTTTTATTATTCAGAACTTTGCTCAGTTATATGAAGTATACGGCAAGGAAAATGGTGAAACAATCAAAGGTAACTGTGGTAATACTATATATTTAATTAGTTCAGAGCTTTCTGCACTTGAAGAGATTAGTAAAATGTGTGGGGAAGTGAAATCGAAAGAAAAAGAAAAAACTACATCTACACCACTTGTTACAGTAAGTGATTTACAGCGTTTAAAACAGTGGGAAACTATTGTTCTTAGAATTCGTATGATGCCCTTTAAAACTAAATTAACACCAAACTTTAAGATGGATTGGGGAGTTAATTATCCTAAAGCAAAATATCCATTACACGATAAATTACCTGTTAAAGTATTTGATTTAAAAGGTTTTGTTGAAAAAAAACGTGAAGATAAAATTAATAATATGCTTAATGGTGGTGGATCACCAACTGGAGGTGGAATGCCTTTAGGTGGGTTTGGTGGAATGCCGGGTGGACTTCCAGGCATGGCTGGTGGATTTCCAGGCCTTCCAGGAATGAGTGGTCTACCAGGTGGAATGCCAGGAGGTCTTTCTGATCACCCAAGTTCTCCATCAGGAGGTAATTCGTTTAATATTGATGAAATGGTTAAAAGAATAGATGCTAAAATTGCAGAGCTAGAAGAAGAAGAAAGACAAGAAAAAGCTAAGAAAGAAAATGAGTCAATTGAAAATGAATCGATTGGTGATGAGCTAACTGAAAATACTAATAGTGATACTTCAAATAAAAATAATGATTCTAGAATAATCGATGCAAAAATTGAAGAAATTGATAATGCCGGTGATGTTTCTTCAACTACAACAAAGCACGGTGTTACAGATGATCAATTTTTTGATGACTTCTTTTCAGATTAATTTTAGTTATGAGATAATATGGCTAATATAAGATCTCTTTTGTTTAATAATAGTACAAAGTTAAATATAAAATCCGTAAAAGCAAAAAGTTATCAGGAAATAAAGAATAATTTTGATAATTATGAGGAGATAGATTATTCAGATTTAAACAATGATGGTAAGCTTGATAATAAAGATGTTGATGGTTTATCAAAAGCAACAGGCCCAAACTTTGCTGGCCTCTTACCACAATACTTTGATTTTAATAATACGATGCATGATAAAGATATGTATTTAAGTAGTCATATTGCGTACGTTTATGAAGTATATGATGAATTTGTTTATACTATAGAAGGTAATAAGTCAAATCAATTAAAAAAATGGCAATATCCACTGAATTTTAGTGGAACAGGTATAAGCAGTGAACAGAGAATAAATGGATATTATAGACCAAATTATTAATTAATGACTAGTTAATACCATAAAATATATCGGTGATGATATGACAAGTATTAGTGTGCAAGATTTAAAAAATTTATCTAATATTAATATAATTGATATTAGAAATAAAGAAAAGTATAACGATAATCATATACTTAATTCTATTAATATTCCTTTTGATGAACTTGTTTTAAATCCTAGTAGGTACCTAAAAAAAAATGAAATATATTATATATATTGTCAAAGGGGAATATCAAGTAGAAAGTTATGTATATTGTTATATAATCTTGGATATAATGTAATTAATATTATAGGTGGTTATGAAGCCTGGATAATGACAGAATAGTATTTCTGTTTTTTCTTGCTTAATTTATTTAAATATAATATAATTATCATGGTGATATAATGGAGTATATAATTATTGGATTACTTGTAGTAGTTCTAGTTTTAATAGTTGTATTATTAATGAAAAAGAATAATAATAATGATTTGATTGAACGTTTATCTAAATTGGAATTAGAGGTAGTAAAAGAAATTAGTGATTTCAATTCTTCTTTTTCTAAAAGTATTAATTCAGATTTTAATTTGTTAAATGAAAAGATGGAAAATAGAATTAATTTATTAAATGATAAAGTAAATTCAAGATTAGATGAAAACTTTGAAAGAACCAATAAAACTTTTACAAATGTACTTGAGAGACTTTCTAAAATTGATGAAGCACAAAAGAAGATTGATAGTCTTTCTAGTGATATTGTCTCTTTGCAAGGAGTTCTTACTGATAAAAAAACACGTGGTATATTTGGGGAGGTTAATTTAGAGCACATATTATCTAACATATTTGGAGTAAATAACAAAACTATTTATCAAACTCAGTATAGTCTACCTAATGGGACTATTGCTGATTGTATGTTGTTTGCTCCAGAACCTTTAGGTATGATTGCAATAGATTCAAAATTTCCACTTGAAAACTATCAAATAATGGTTGATAAAAATAATAGTGCAAGTGCTCGTTTGCAAGCTGAAAAGCAGTTTAAATTAGACATGAAAAAACATATTGATGCGATTAGCAGTAAGTATATAGTACCTGGTTTAACTAGTGAACAAGCTATTATGTTTTTACCTGCTGAAGCTTTATTTGCTGAGGTTAATGCTTATCACTCAGATATTCTAGATTATGCTTATAAAAAAAGGGTGTGGATAACTAGTCCGACAACATTAATAAGTACATTAACCACAATTCAAGTTATTATAAAAAATATAGAGCGTGATAAGTATGCTAAAGTAATTCATAACGAGTTAATATTATTAGATACTGAATTTAAAAGATATAAAGAACGCTGGGATAAATTATATAGAAGTATTGAAACAGTAAGTAAAGATGTTAAGGACATTCACACTACTACAGATAAAATCACTAAAAGGTTTAATAGTATTAATCAAGTAGAGATGGGAAATAAGGATATTGAAGGTTAAATGCATAATACAGCTGAAATAAAATTAGATAAGATAGTTAAGTTTAGTGTGAGAAATGTTTATTTATATGATTTATTAAAGCATATTTATAAAAAAGATGATTATATTGATAATAAATATAAAAATTTTATTTTATAATATGATTAAAATTAACAATATAATCATAAGTGGTAATAATAAATTTTTATCAATAAATGTAAAAGAATGGAAAAATGCTTCTTTAGATAAAGCCATGAGTGGTTTTAAATTAGAATTATATAGTTATTTAGGATATAAAGAAAACATTGGAATTAAAAATATAGGAGAGTTAATTGATGAAGGCTATGGAAGTATTTTAATTTTAATAATTCATTTTTTATAACTAATTCTGATATAGAAAAATTTATAGAAAATATAATAAAAATAAAAAATGGTAAAATAAGGTAGGTGACTAAATGAAAGATAAAATAATTAATATTTTAAAAAATGAGAATAAAGCACTTAGTGTATATGAAATAAATGATTTATTAAATTTTAGTAGTAGTGATGATTTGCAAAATCTACTTAAAGAATTAGATGATTTAGAAAATGAATTGGTTATATATCATACCAATAAAGATAAGTATATGTTATTTGATAATAGTCATTTAAAAACTGGAAGACTGATTGTGAATAAAAAAGGTTTTGGTTTTGTTGATATAGAAGGAAAAGATGATATTTATGTATCTGCTAATAATATGAATGGTGCGATTCATGGAGATATAGTAATAGCAGAAATTACATCTAAAAAAGGTTTTGAGTTAGAAGGTAGAATACTTAAAATAGTTAAAAGAGATTTAAAAAATGTTGTAGGTACTATTATTAAAGATAATAACAAATTAGTATTAAAACTTGATGATGATAAATTAAATATTAATATTATACTTGATGATAATAGTATGAAAAATGTTGTAGAAGGACATAAAGTATTAGTTAAATTATTAGATAAAATTAATAATCATAGTTTTAAAGGTGAAGTGATTAAAGTTATAGGTCATATTAATGATCCAGGTGTTGATATATTATCTATTGCTGCAAAACATGATATTAATGATGAATTTTCACCTGAAGTAATGGAAGAAGTAGATAAATTACCTAGTGAAGTATTGGAAGATGAATATGATGGTAGAACTGATTTAAGAGATAAAATAATTTTTACTATAGATGGTGATGATACAAAAGATATAGATGATGCAATATCTTTAGATATACTGGATAATGGTAATTATCGTTTAGGTGTTCATATTGCTGATGTATCACATTATGTAAAAGAAGATACTGAACTTGATAAAGAAGCATATGAACGTGGTACTAGTGTGTATCTTGCTGATAGAGTAATACCAATGTTACCTCATAAGTTATCTAATGGTATATGTTCTTTAAATCCTAATGTAGATAGACTTACTATTTCTTGTGTTATGGATATAGATTCTACTGGGGAAGTTGTATCATATGATATATTTGAGAGTGTAATTAAATCTAATATTCAAATGACTTATAAAAAAGTTAATAAGATACTAGAAGAAAATATAGTGCCTAATGGCTATGAAAAATATAAAGATACACTTCTTAAAATGAAAGATTTGGCTGATATACTTAGAAAGAATAAAGTAAAAAAAGGATATATAGATTTTGATTTGGACGAAGCTAAGATTATAGTAAACGAATCTGGTGAAGCAATTGATGTTACCCTAAGAGAACGTGGTACAGGTGAAAAATTAATAGAAGATTTTATGATTGCAGCTAACGAAACAGTAGCTAGGCACATATTTTACATGGATTATCCATTTATATATCGTGTGCATGGGGAACCTAATGAAGAAAAAATTACCAAATTTATGAATTATATAAGTATTTTAGGATATACGGTAACAGGAAAAATTAATAAGATTACTCCTAAAGCAATGCAGCAAATATTAGAACAATTAAAAAATGCTAAAGAATATTCAATGATGTCAAGTCAACTTTTAAGAAGTATGCAAAAAGCAATATATGATACAAAAAATATTGGTCATTTTGGTCTTGCTAGTAAATGTTATACACATTTTACATCTCCTATTAGAAGATATCCAGATACAACAGTGCATAGGTTACTGCATACATATTTATTTAATAAGAATTTAAATAAAGAAATAATTAGACACTGGGAGACTAAATTACCTTTTGTTGCAGAACATTCATCACTTAAAGAAAGAAATAGTATTGAATGTGAACGAGAAGTAGATGATATGAAGAAAGCTGAATACATGGAAAAACATATAGGAGAACATTTTGAGGGTGTAATATCAGGTGTTATGAGCTTTGGTATATTTGTTGAACTTCCTAATTTAATAGAAGGATTAGTTAGAGTAGAAGATATTAAGGGAGATTATTATACTTATGATGAATCAACTTTTTCATTAGTTGGTAAAAAAAATAAAAGAGGTTATAGATTGGGTGACAATATTAAAGTGATTGTTAAAGCTGCAAGTAAAGAAAAGCATACAATTGATTTTGTCATTGATAATGATAACTAAATCATTGCTTTTTTTTTAATATTTTATTATAATTATTTTAGAGAGATGATGATATGAAGATATTTAAGTATTTTTTGTTTTTATTTTTAATTAGTTTTATTTCAGTTTTTAATGTAAAGGCAGCTAAGTGGGATGATTTAAACTCAAGTGAACAAGAGAAATATAAAAAATTTGCTGATAATAAAAATATTAAGGAAGTATGTGCTTATACTAAAACAAATAATGATGATGCAGATGGTCAGGTTGATTCACATTATTTATTTATTTATGATGATGACACTGCGAGTGTAAGCTGGGATTATACTGGACCATTTTGTGAAAGAAAAAGTGGTAATTACTGTGCTGATGGATATAAATTAGATGGTGAAAATACAGTAAATTATGGTGTTAGAAATTGGAGTAAAAATAAAAGTTTAACAAATAATGGTGTTGTTTCTAATGTGTCTTCAATTGATGCTTACAGTGCTTATTCATCAAGTGAAAAATGTCCAACTTATATGAGTGGTCACGTAAATGGTAGTTCACATACATTTTATTTGTCTACAGGTTCCTCTTCAAATGATTTAAGTAATACTTATTCTTGGGCTGAAAAAGATAAAAAGTTGTTAGAAAAAAATGGAAAATCATTTGGAAATACTAATGATAAGTTTTATAATTTTCCAATATCAGATGCAGAACTATCAAACATGACAGAGGATTTGACTTGTGAGTATCAGTATGATGATAGTACAATATTTAAAGTTAATATTTCTAAAACGGGAAATGTTACAGCAGAAAAAACAGGACAAAAATTATATGATGGTGGGGATGAATTTGATGTAGATGAGGTTAAAGTAAGTGCAATGATGAGCAGTTCATCGTTTTTAGGGATGATTGAAGAAAATAAATGTCCAACGGTAATGTATGGTTGTCTTCATTTTCAAAATATAATTGATAATAACGATAGAGATATTGTTATAACTGGTGATAAATCGTTAGAAAATGATGATTTCTGTAAAGGAAATAAAAGTTTAACTTTTAAATGTACTGGTGATAATTGTTCTGAAAAAGCAATATGTTTACTGTATGATGAATTACGTGATGAATTAAGTGATATTTTAGCCGAATATAAGGCTGCCAGTGGTATTAATGATAAGACAAAGGTATTAAATAAATATAATAAAAGAAAAGATGTATTTAATTATTTTTGTAAATCAACACTAGCCAATATGGATTATGCAGATGGAACTTGTGTTGCACAATGTATTCAGGGGAACCATGAACTTGCACAGTTAGAAATGGAAGCTGGAATGCGTAAACCTCTTGAAGAGATAAAATGTAATGTTGGAGAGTCTATTTTAACAATGGTTTACAATGTATTGAAATGGGCTAAATATGTTGCTCCAGCAATTGTAATTATCTTAAGTATTTTGGATTTTATTAGAGCTATGGCATCTCAAAGTGATGATGAAATGAAAAAAGTTCAAGGTAAGTTTGTTAAAAGACTTATAATTGCTGCATTATTATTCTTATTACCATTAATAATTAATTTCTTACTTAAGACATTTGGAATGTATAGTTCAAAATGTGATATTACTGATTTATTTTCATAAAAATTCAAAGTTTATAGACTTTGTTTTTTTTTTAGTTTATAATTATTATAAGGTGATAATGTGAAAAGAAAATTAAAAATATTTCCTATAATTATATTTGTTACTATTTTTATTATGCTTATCATTTTATTGGTTATAATTAAGAGTAATAGTAAAAAGAAGGTAAATGAAACAAAAACAACCTCTAACACTAAAGTAAATGATAAAAGGAAAATGTCAATTGTTATGGTAGGAGATGTATTAACTCACGATGCAGTATTATCTGATGCTTTAAATTCGGATGGAAGTTATGATTTTTCTAAAATGTTTACATATATTAAACCAATGATAGAAAAATATGATTTAAGATATGTTAATCAGGAATCAATTATTGGGGGACCTAGTTTTAAATATTCTGGATATCCCACTTTTAATGCACCAGATTCTATTGGAGATAATTTAGTTGATACAGGTTTTAATGTAATCGGTCTTGCTAATAATCATGCGTTTGATAAGGGTGAAAAAGCAATTCTATATTCAAATGATTATTGGAATAGTAAAAATGTAATAACAGCAGGAACTTATTCTTCATATGAAGAACAATCTGATATAAAAGTTTATGAAAAAAATGGTATTAAGTATGCATTTTTAGCATATACAACATCAATAAACGGATATAATTTGCCTGCTGATAAAGCATATTTAGTAAATATATATTCAAATGATAGAGTAAAATCTGATGTTGATAAAGTAAAAGATAAAGTCGATGTAATAATTGTAGCTATGCATTGGGGAGATGAATATACAAATACTCCTACAGAAAGTGAGAAGGAAATTGCAAATTATTTATCTAGCCTTGGAGTAGATTTAGTAATAGGAACTCATCCACACGTAGTTCAGCCAATAGAATATATAGATAATACATTAGTAATTTATTCGCTAGGTAATTTTATTTCTAATCAATTAGTACTGGGTTTAAATCCTGCAATAGGTCTTATGGTAGGTGTTCAGATAAATCTTGATAATGGTAATAAAACAATTAATATTATAGATAAAGAATTACTATATTCATATTCTTCATCTAGTAAAGATTTTAAAGTAATTCCATTTAGTAAATTAAATGATGAAACTCTTAAAGATTATAAAAAAATAGAATCTGAATATATGAGTATTGTAGGTGATGTAAATTGAAAAAAAGAAGAGTAAAAAAAATGCCAATATTTGTATTTTTAATAATAATAGCAGGAATAATTGCAAGTGTTATTTATTTAATTAAACCAGATGATAATGTAGAAAAAGCACAAACTAAGACTAAAAGTAAAAATAGTGTTAGTAAGAAGGTTGAGGCTAAAAAGATGTCTTTAGTTGCTGTTGGTGATTGTTTGATTCATGGAGCTGTATATTTAGATGCAAAAGTTGGAAATAACAGTTATGATTTTAGTGGTATAATTGAAAATATAAAGCCACTTATAAGTGAGTACGATTTAAAATATTATAATCAAGAAACAATTATTGGAGGTAAAGCTTTAGGTGTATCTCATTATCCTAGATTTAATTCTCCAGAGGAAATTGGTGATAATATGGTAGACTTAGGATTTAATTTAGTAAGCCTTGCAAATAATCATTCGCTTGATAAAGATGAAAAGGGAATACTAAATTCTAATGAATATTGGAAGACTAAGAATGTAATAACTGCAGGGACTTACTCTTCGTGGGATGAGAGAAATGATATAAAAGTTTATGAGAAAAACGGTATTAAGTATGCATTTTTAGCATATACAACAACTACTAATGGTCTTTCTATGCCTAAGGGTAAGGAGTATTTACTTAATGTTTATTCGGAAAAGCAAGCAAAAGAAGATATAGATAAAATAAAAGATAAAGTAGATGTAATTATCGTATCAATGCACTGGGGAGATGAATATGTATTTGAACCTACAGAAAGTGAAAAAGAAATAGCTAATTATTTATCTAGTCTTGGTGTTAATTTAATAATTGGATCACATCCACACGTAGTTCAACCAGTTGGATATGTTAACGATACATTAGTAATTTATTCATTAGGCAATTTTCTATCTGGTCAAAGACCTATGGGAATTGATAAGACTATAGGACTTATGGTAGGAATGGATATTGTTGTTAACGATTCTAAAGTTACATTTGAAAATGTAAATAAAAGTTTAATATATACATATTCTACAACTAGTGATACTAAATATAAGTTATATGCATTTTCACAGTTAGATGATAGCATATTACCAAATTATAAATCATTAGAAGAAAAGTATATGAATATTGTAAATAGCGAGGTTAAATATGATTGAAATAAAGAATAGAAAAGCACTATATGATTATTCCATAACTGATACTTATGAGGCAGGTTTAGTACTTACAGGTACAGAGATAAAATCAATAAGAGAAGGTAAAGCTAATCTTAAAGATAGCTATGCAATAGTAAGAAATGGTGAAGTATATATATTGAATATGCATATAAGTCATTATGAAAATGGTAATATATTTAATCATGATGAAACTAGAACAAGAAAGTTGTTGCTACATAAAAATGAAATATTAAAGATAAGAGATAAAATTAGTATTAAGGGATATACATTAATTCCAATAAAATTATATTTCAGTAAGAATAAAGCAAAAGTATTATTAGGAATTGGAAAAGGTAAAAAAGTTTATGATAAAAGAGAAGCAATGAAAGAAAAAGATATCAATAGACAAATAAGAAATGAATATTTATAAATATTACAGGATAAACGCATGAGAAATTTTTTATAAAGTCTATTGCTTATTATTAAGCATA
>CAMKGA010000016.1 GCA_946412015.1 uncultured Caryophanales bacterium | reverse complement strand
TTGAAGTTATTCCAAATATTAGTTAATCTTTAAATATTTTTAAGCGATTGCCATATTTAATTTGACACATTTTAAATTTAATGATATTATTATCTTAGCAGACTATGAAGATGGTGATAATTTGAGTTTAAAACGTAAATTAAGTTTAGTTTTAATTATGGCAGATGTTTTAGTAATAGCTATGGTTGTTACTTTTAAGGGTAACTCAACAGTAGATGTAAAAGCTAAAGATACAGTAACAGCTGCAAATGTACTTGTTCAAAGTGAAGAGTCTTTAGATAATTATATTAATAACGAAATTGAAGAATATATTGTTGCAAGAGAAGAAGCTGCAGCACAAGCTCGTGCAGCAGCGGAAGCAGAAGCAGCAAGAAAAGCAGAAGAAGAGGCTGCAGCAGCAAGACTAGTTGCTCAAGAACAAGCAAGGCAGGCAATAATTGCCCAAACGGCACCTGTTGCAGATACATCTTATGGTGGAGTTGCTGGATTTGCTGCACAGTTTGTAGGAAATCCATATGTATATGGAGGAACTAGTCTAACTAATGGTGCAGATTGTTCGGGATTTGTTATGTCAGTATATCAAAATTTTGGAGTATCACTTCCAAGAACAGCAGGAGGCCAAGCCACAGTTGGTCAGGCAGTATCTATAGAAAATGCTCAACCAGGAGACATTATTTCATATGGATATAATGGAGTAGTTAGTCATTCTGCAATATATGCTGGTAATAATACTATAATACATGCATCAACACCAAGCCTAGGGATTAGAACTGATAGCATGTATATAATGCCAATTGTTACAATAAGAAGAGTAGGATAAGCAATTTATATTGCTTTTTTTATTGAAATTAGTAATTTCATATGATAGACTATGAATAGTTATTGGAGGTTATTATGGATAAAGAAATTAATAAATTAAATTTTATTATAAATAATTCTAAAAATATAGTTTTTCTAGGCGGAGCTGGTGTATCAACTGAAAGTGGAATACCTGATTTTAGAGGAAAAGATGGACTTTATAATCAGAAATATGATTATTCACCGGAATATATGCTTAGTATTGATTGCTTTTTAAATAATCCTGAATTATTTTATAAGTTTTATTTTGATAAAATGATTTATGATAATGTAAAACCAAATATTATTCACTATAAATTAGCAGAATTAGAAAAAAGAGGAATACTTAGCTGTATTATTACGCAAAATATAGATGGATTACATCAGATGGCCGGTTCTAAAAATGTATTAGAATTACATGGTAATGCAAGTAGTTTTCACTGCATGAAGTGCAATAAAAAATATCATATTAAAGATATAAAGCGCAATACTGTTCCAACATGTGTTTGTGGTGGTATATTAAAGCCTGATATTGTTCTTTATGGTGAAATGGTTGATATTGATGTTTCAAAAGAGGCTATGCATGTATTAGCACAATCTGACTGTCTTATTGTAGGTGGTACCTCACTTTTAGTAAATACAGCAACTTCGCTATTACCATATTTTACTGGAAAAAATTTTATTATAATAAATCTAGATAAGACTCCTTATGATTCTTATGCTTCTATTGTGATACATGAAAAATTGAGTAAAGTATTAAAAAAGATAAAATAAATTAAAATTTAGGGGTAGAAAAAGTATTTTTTATGTGTTATAATACTTTTGGCTTTTTAAATTACACATTTGCAGATTTAATTGTCGGTGCCAATAGGTGGCAGTTAAAGATGAAGCAGGTGGAAGACTAACAAAAAGGAGGAATATTTATGGCAGTTGTATCTATGAACAACTTATTAGAAGCTGGAGTTCATTTTGGACATCAAACAAAAAGATGGAATCCAAAAATGAAAGAATATATTTTCACATCAAGAGATGATATTTATATTATTGATTTGCAAAAAACTGCAAAAGCTTTAGAAGATGCTTATCAAGCATTAAAAGATATTGCCCAAGCAGGTGGAAAAGTAATTTTTGTAGGAACAAGAAAACAAGCTCAAGAGGCTGTAAAGGAAGAAGCTCTTCGTTCAGAATCTTATTATGTAAATGAAAGATGGTTAGGTGGAACATTAACAAATTTCCGTACTATTCGTGCTCGTGTTAAAAGACTTGAGACTATTGAAAAGATGGAAGTTGATGGGACATTTGATTTACTACCAAAAAAAGAAGTAGTAGGACTTAAAAAAGAATATGCAAAATTAGATAAATTATTATGTGGAATTAGAGCTATGGATAAATTACCTCAAGCAATGGTAATAGTAGATCCATCAAAAGAAGAAATTGCAATCAGAGAAGCAAGAAAGTTAAATATTCCAGTATTTGGAATTGTTGACACTAACTGTGATCCTGATATGGTAGATTATGTAATTCCATCAAATGATGATGCAATTCGTGCTGTTAAGCTTATTATTGGAGTTCTTAACAATGCTGTAGTTGAAGCTAATGGTGGTAAGACTGTTGATTATGTTGGAAACAAGGTTGATGACAGTACTGATATAATGAAAAAAGCAGTAGAATCAGTTAAGAAAAAAGAAGATAGACCAAGAAATTTTGATAAGAGATTTGATAAAAAGAGATTTGATAAGAAGAAATCATTTAAAAGAAGTGAAAATAAAGAACAACCAAAAGAAACGAAAACTGTAAAAGAAGAAGTTAAAGCTACTGTAAAAGAAGAAGCTAAAGCTGATGTAAAAGCAGAAAAAGTTTTAGAAAAAGCCCCAGAAAAAACTGATTTATCTGGTAAAACTGTTGCTGAATTAAAAGAATTAGCTAAGACTCGTGAAATTAAAGGTTATTCAACAATGAAAAAAGCTGAGTTATTAGAAGCTTTAAAATAGACTTTAAGATGATTTTTCTAAATCATCTTTAATTTTTAAAAAAGGAGGATTATATGATAAGTGCTAGTTTAGTAAAAGAATTAAGAGAGAAAACTGGAGCAGGAATGCTAGATTGTAAAAAAGCGTTAGAAGCTAATGATGGAGATATTTCTAAATCAATCGATTGGTTAAGAGAAAAAGGAATTTCAAAAGCTGCTAAAAAGGCAGATAGAATTGCTGCTGAGGGAGTTGCTTCAATTCTTATTAAAGGAAATAAGGCAGCAATCGTTGAGGTTAATTCTGAAACAGATTTTGTTGCTAAAAATGAAGAGTTTACATCAATGGTAAAAACAATATTAGAAACTATTATTGATACTGATGTTAAAACTGTAGAAGATGCATTAAAACTTGATTGTGGTGAAGGTTCTATTAATGATTTAATAATTGCTAAAACTGCTAAGATTGGTGAAAAATTATCTTTAAGAAGATTTGAAATTGTTACTAAGAGTGATAGTGAAGAATTTGGTGAATATATTCACATGGGTGGTAAAATTGCTGTATTAATTACTGTTGATGGTGCAAGTAGTGATGTTGCTAAGGATTGTGCTATGCATGCAGCTGCAATGAGACCTAAGTATTTAAATAAAGATAGTGTACCAACTGAAGAGGTTGAAAAAGAAAGAGAAATCTTAAAAGAACAAGCAATGAACGAAGGAAAACCAGAAGAAATTGCTGCAAAAATGGTAGAAGGACGTATTCGTAAATTTTATGAAGAGATTTGTCTTGAAGAACAATCATTTGTTAAAGACAGTGATTCTAAAGTTAGAGAATATGTTAAATCAAAAGGTGGAGTAATTACATCTATGGTTAGATTCGAAGTAGGCGAAGGAATGGAAAAAAGAGAAGAAAATTTTGCTGAAGAAGTTGCTAAACAAATGAAATAAAAAAGTTAGAAAATCTAACTTTTTTTAATTTATATAAATGTTATCAATTATTTCTATATTACTTATTATATTTTTTAATTCATTTTTTATAATGGCATAACTATCGATATCTATATCAAAAGTTATAGAAATATCTTCATCATAATTTTTATTTACAATACTATAATTTTTTAATATATATTCAACATCTTTTATTTTACTATAATTAAATCGAATTTTAACTCGATATCCACTCTTTATTTCTATAATATTATCTTTTACAAGACTACTTACACAATTAGAATATGCTCTAACAAGCCCTCCAGCACCTAATTTTACTCCACCAAAATATCTTATTACAATTGCTAATACATGGTTTAAATTATTATTTTTAAGAACATTATAAATAGGTATTCCAGCTGTATTACTAGGTTCATTATCATCAGAAAATTTAATTATATTATCAATTATATAACAATAACAAATATGTGTTGCATCATTATATTTTTCTTTTATATTATTTAATATATTTAAAGCTTCATCTTTATTATTTACAAAGAAAGCTTTCCCTATAAATTTTGATTTTTTTATTATAAATTCATTTTCTAAATTATTTTTTATTGAAAACATATTTTCACCACCAAAATTATAAAATAATATATTAGTTATGTCAAATAATGTGATTTTATCAAATTTTAGTTTTCATATTAATTGACATTGATATTATTTTATTATAAAATAAAAATAAGGAGATTTGTAATATGGCTTTAAAGAATAAAAAAAATTTTAGTGGTATTAATAATGGTAAAAATAAATATCCGTTATATATTGGTGGAGCAGGGGTTTTAGTTGTTTTAATTTTAGTAGTTGTACTTATAATTAATGGATTTGATTTTAAATCTATAATGGGAAATTCAGTCGTTGAAACGTTCTATTATTGTGATGATTCTACATATACACTGGAGTTAAATAAATGTATAAAATCTGATACATCTGCTGCGCTTATATTAGGAGATGTAAATTTAGATGGTGTTGTAAGTGATGCTGATTTAATACTTTTAAATAACTATTTAGCTAAAACTAGCGAACTTACTGATAATCAGTTAATTGCATCCGATGTTAACTCTGATGGAATAATTAGTGTAGGTGATTCTGAAAATATAAGATTGTATGTTAATGGTCATACTACCGGAAGTGAATATTTAGCAAAAATTGGTACTTCATATGTATGTCCTAAAGATTATGAGTTAAAAGGAAATATATGTGTAAGTGATATTACAGTTGATGCCAAAAGTGCAAGTTATAAAAGAGGAGATGTAAATCTAGATGGTAATATAGATAAACAAGATGTAGATTTACTATCTAGTTATTTAAATAAGCAGACTAATTTTTCTATGATTCAAATGCAAGTTGCGGATTATAATTCAAATGGGAAAATTGAAATAAATGATTTAAATGATATAAATGAATTTATTAATAATAATATCGATAATAACAACAGTTCTTTAGGTGATGTTAATTCCGATAAAGTTGTAAATGATATTGATGTTAAAGTAATAAAGAAATACATTGAAGGTAAATATGATTTAAACAGTGATCAGATTAAAAATGCTGATATTAATTCTGATGGAATAGTAGATATGTTTGATGTTACAGAATTAGTAAATAAAGTTTCAAGTTTTTATCAAAATGGAGATATTAATTTAGATGGAAAAGTAGATATTGATGATTTAGCTATGTTACAAAATGGTTTAAATGGAATTGTTGCTGTTAATGATGTACAATTAAAACTATGTGATATAAATTTAGATGGTAAAATTGATAATGAAGATGCAGTTACATTAAGAGGTAAGGTAGGAACAAATCAAAAATATAAAATTGGTGATGTCAATATGGATGGTAGAATACTTAGTGATGATGTTTCTATTATAGAAAATTATATCTTAGGTAAGACTACACTTACAATTGATCAAATGACACTTGCTGATTATAATAAGGATTCTAATATAAATAATACTGATGCTAATGCACTTGCTAAAGCTATAGCTTCTAAATACAAACTTGGAGATGTAGATATGGATGGCTCAGTTACTATAGTTGATGTTAATTTAATAAGTAAGTATGTTTCTAAATTAATTGAATTTGATACAACACAAAAGATACTTGCCGATGTTAACAAAGATGGAAAAATTAATTCAAAAGATATAAAATAAAAGAAAAGTTTCATTGCTTTTCTTTTATTATTCTTCTAATTGCATCATATAAATATGGTTTATATTGATTAATAGGTAAGGGCTTATTTTTAGTTATTGATGTAAATATTGTAGATGATGCTAATTCTATAATCATAAATAGTGTTACATCAGGATTCTTAAGTTTTATATTATGTTCTTTTAAACCTTTTAAAAATATTTCTTTAATACCTATTTTATTACTATTTATTATTTCATTTACATCAGAATAAATCCCTAGAGATAAATCCTTTTCAATAAAATTAATTAAAGTTTTATCCTTTGATACAATATCTATTATATAGTCTATAACAAATATAATTTGATCTTCAAAATTTTTAATTACATTTTTGTTAATACTATTAAGTGCATTTTGAAATAACATTTGTGATTTTTTAATAATTAATTTATTTTGTAAGTCATATTTGTCTTTAAAATACAAATAGAATGTTCCTTTAGCAATCCCAGCATCATCAACAATATCTTGAATTGATGTTGAATTTATTCCTTTTTCTGTAAATAATTTATATGCTGATTTTAGAATTTTATTTTCTTTTTCACTTTTTTTCTCTTGAATTTTAGAGATTATAATACTTCTCATTTTATCACCTTTTAAATCCTTTTCTAAATTTTATATCAATTTTATATTTAAGTCAATTAAAATATGGTAAAATGATTATAGGTGATAAGATGAAAGAGATAAAAATTATTGAAAATGTTATTTTATATACTAATGATAATATTGATACAAAAATAATTGATGCTATAAGATTTAAGATGCTTAATGTAATGAAATTTTTTCAAATTGATAACATTAGTAAAAAAGTTATAATTAGAATATGGAATGATAGAAACAAGTTTAAAGATACGGTTTGTAAATTAGAAGGATATGATGATTTACCTCTTTGGGCAATTGGAAACGCTAGAAATGAGAAGAATGAAGATATATGTTATATTGATAAATTGTCATTAGCTGAAACAAAAAAGATTGAATATCACAAAGATGCAACTTTAACTGATTTTATAAATAGTATAGTACATGAGTTTGTACATATATGTCATACGATATTCACAGGGTATAATTATCCAGATAAGATTTGGATAACAGAGGGAATTGCAACTTATTTAAGTGATCAGTATCCTGATTGTGATTTAAATGTTTCTAAAGAAGAATTATTTGGTAAAAAAGTTGTTACTTATGAAAATTATCGTTTTTTATATAATTATATTTTTGAGAATTATTCTTATGAGGAAATATTATCACTTCTTAAATCTGATGAAACGGTGGTATCAAAAATTTGTGATGAATTTAGTAATAGTAAAAGTATTTAGATGTGATATTAAATACTTTTTTTCATATAATATAATATACTTGTATCATATTGACTGATAGTCAGTTTTGTGATATTATTGTGCATAGAGGTGAAATGATGAAAAAAATAGCAGATTTAATTTGTAAACATAAATTATTTATTGTAATACTTACTTTGTTATTATTAATTCCAGCTGCAATTGGAATGTATAAGACCAAAGTTAATTACAATATTTTAGTTTATTTACCTGACGATATTGAAACATTGAAAGGTCAAAAAATTTTAACAGATGATTTTAATATGGGGGCATTTTCTGTTACAGTGGTAGATAAGATGCCTGCTAAAAATATATTAAAGTTAGAAAATAAGATAAAAAAAGTAAAAGGCGTTGATAAAGTTATCAGTATAAATGATATAACTGGAACAAGTATTCCACTCGAATTTTTACCTGCTGAAATTTCAAGTAAGGTTGCTAAAAAAGATTCTAGTTTAATACTTATTACATTTAAGGATTCAACTAGTGATGATAATACATTAAATGCTGTTAGTAAGATTAGAAGTATTACTAAAGATAGTGCAGAAGTAGGTGGCATGAGTGCGATGGTACTGGATACTCAAGAATTATTCAACAGTGAAATGGCTTTATATGTTGCTATTGCAGTAGTGCTTTGCATTATAGTTTTAATGATATTTCTAGATTCATATTTAGTACCATTTTTACTTATTGCTAATATAGGAGTTGCTATATTGTTTAATATGGGTACCAATATATTTTTAGGTGATATAAGCTATATTACAAAAGCAATATCATCGGTTTTACAACTTGGTGTAACTACAGATTTTTCAATATTCTTATATCATAAATATGAATCAGCAAAAAAAGAATATAAAAATAAAAATGAAGCTATGAGTCATGCTATTGTTGATACATTAACATCAGTATTTGGTAGTTCTTTAACAACAATTGCTGGTTTTTTAGCGCTTTGTACAATGAAACTTACACTTGGTATGGATATTGGTATTGTAATGGCTAAAGGAGTATTATTTGGGTTAATATGTGTTATTACTTTATTTCCAGCCCTCTTACTTGTGTTTGATAAATATATTGACAAAACTACACATAAAGTTTTAACGCCAAAGTTTACTTTAATAAAAAAGTTTGTAATGAAGCATTATATTGTTGTATTTATGATATTTATACTTTTATTAGTTCCATTTTATATATTTCAAACAAAGACAAATGTTTATTACAAGTTAGATGAATCAATACCAGATAGTTATGGATTCAAAAAGGCTACTAAAAAATTAAAAGATGACTATGGTATAGTATCACAAACCATGATTTTATCATCATCAGATATGGAAAATTATAAATTAAATAAAATGGTATCTGAGATTGAAAAATTAGATGGAGTTGATTTAGTATTAAGTCCAAGTAAATTAAGTAATTTAGGAATTAGTGAAGATATATTAAGCAATGATATAAAGAGTATATATGAATCTAAAGATTATAAATTAATACTTGTTAATTCTAGTTATGATATTGCAACCAATAAATTAAATAATCAAATTAAAGAAATTAATAAAATAGTTGGTAAATATGATAAGGGAGCAATTGTAGCTGGTGAAGGACCTCTTATGAGGGATTTAGTATCAATAACAGATCAAGATTTTCATAATGTAAATTATACATCGATTTTAGTTATATTTATATTAATGCTTATTGTAACTAAATCAATATCACTTCCAGTATTGCTTGTTATTGCAATTGAGTTTGCTATATTTGTAAATATGGGAATTCCTTATTTAATGGGCAGTAAAATACCATTTATTGCATCAGTTGTTATAGGTACAATCCAATTAGGTGCAACAATTGACTATGCAATACTTATGACAACTAAGTATTTAGAAGAAAGAAAAAAAGGATTATCAAAACGTGATGCTGTAAGTATTGCACTAGATAATTCAGTAAGCTCAATATTTGTAAGCGGTATGTGTTTCTTTGCGGCTACTATTGGAGTTGGTTTAATATCAAAAATAGATATGATAGGAACACTTTGTACACTAATATCACGTGGAGCTATAATTAGTATGATAGTTGTAATATGTGTACTGCCATCTATATTATTAATATTTGATAAGTTAATTGTAAAAACAAGTTTAGGTTTTAAAGGAGGAGATAATATGAAAAAGAAACTAGCTATAATTTTTCTTGGTTTATTACTTATAAATCCATATTTAGTTAAGGGTTTAAGCAAAGAAGAGACTGTTTATACCAAGATGTCTAGTAGCGGTAAAGTAAAAAGTGTGCTTGCTGTTGAACATTTAATTAATGATGAAAAATTAGATGAAATTAGTGATGTAACAACTTTAACTGATATTAAAAACTTAAATGGAAATGAATCATTTAGTTTAAATGGTAAAAATATTAATTGGAAAGCTAATGGAAATGATATATATTATCAAGGTAAGGCAAGTGATAATTTACCAATATCTTTAGATGTTAATTATAAACTAGATGGTAAGTTTGTTAAAGCTAAAGATATAAAAGGTAAAAAAGGACATGTAGAAATTACTATTAATTATAAGAATAATTTAAAGCAAGAAATAAATGGGCATACATTTTATACACCATTTGTAGTAATTAGTGAGTTAAATTTAGATAGTAAATATAATACAAATATAAAAGTAAGTAATGGTAAAGTTATAAATAATGGTACTAAAAGCATGATAGTTGCACTCTCATCACCAGGAATAACTGAATCACTTGATATGAATGAAATAGATTTAGATACAGTAAGATTAGAATATGACACTACTAAATTTAGTAAAGAAGCTATTTATGTAGCCTTAACATCTAAATTATTAGATAACAATGATATATCTAAAATTGGAAATATTTCTAGTATAAAAGAGGATATTAATTCACTAGAAAATGCAGCTAATATGTTAGTTAATGGTGCAAATGAATTAAATAACGGCGTTGATAAATTAAAATCTGGAGCAGCAGAACTTAATAGTGGAATAAATACGGCACTAGATGGAACAAATAAGATAAAAAATGCTATTAATGAATCTATTACTAATCTTGAAAATGATAAGAGTGATGCATTAGATAGTGATACAATTAATATGATTAAAAATCAAGCTGTTTTAAATGCAGAACTACCAGAGGATGTTTTAGATCAAATAGGTAAACAAGCAGTTGCTGGTTTAAAGAGTAATGATTCATATAATCAAATGAATGAGGTAGTAACTAAGGTTGAAGTGAATGAGCAATTATTATATTTATGTACTAATCAAACTGATATACCTGATGAATATAAGCAAGTTTGTACTTTATATAATACATATAAACCAGTTGTTACAGCACTTGAAGATACTGCTTATAAAGTTGCAGTATCAACTGCATCAAATGTTGCAAAAAGTGTTGCAGAAAATGTATCTGAATCTGTTGCACCAATGGTTGCAAACAATGTAAAAAGTAAGGCTACAGAAAAAACAATTATTTCATTAAATGAATTATCTAAAAATCTTGAACTGTTATCAAATGGTATGAGTAAACTTAGTGATGGCTCATTACAACTTGTAAATGGTATAGATACATTAAAAAATGGTACAAATAGTATGTACAATGGTACAAAGACATTTAATGATACAGGTATAAAAAAATTATCTATATTTGTAAATACAAATTTAATTAGTAAAGTTGATATAGTTAATACTCTTGTTAAATTAAGTAACGATTATCAATCTTATAGTGGTAAAGATGATAGTACTTTTGGTACTACTAAGTTTATTATAGTTATAAAGTAAAAATGTCATTTGCATTTTTACTTTTTGTATTTTATAATTTATTTATAAAGATATTAAGGAATGGTTTTATGATAAAAATAGATAAAAGTTTTAATAAAATTATAAATAAAAAATTTAATATATATGCATTTATCTTTGGGCATTTATATATGTATTATTGTAGGATGTTTTTATATGGATTTCTTGCTTTTGTTATAGAAATATTTATATTATTAATTTCAAATTATGTATTTAGTTTTATTTTAATTATACTATTTCACATTTTATATGGCTTTTTTACTAATAAAATTTATGCTTATTATATTAATAAGAAAAAAAGAAAAAGTAATAAACCATTATTTAGTGTAAATATACTTAGAATTATTACTATTATATATATACTGTTTTTTACTTTTATAAGTATACTTACAATAGTAAGTGATATAGAATATAAAAATTACATATATTATGATAGTGATGTAAATATAGATAAAATATTTGATATTACTATTACTGATAATTTTAAAAGAGAAGATAGTTATTATTTTAAATATGTAAATAAGATAGATGATATTTATTCTAATGCTTGTGAGTTTTCTTTTTATAAAGTTAAAAATTATAATAATATAAAAAAACTTGTTAAACAATTAAAAAAAGAAAATAAATATTATAATAAAACTGATTTAAAAAGCATAGAGTTAAATTCTATTAAATGGAAATACTTTGTTTTAAAAAGTGAATATAGAGATATTTATTATTATATTACTGATAATAATGGGCTATATTTATTTACATATGAAATTTCAAAAAATGATGAAAATAAATATATAGAATGTATGAAAGATTATAGTGTAATTATTAATTCTATCAAAGTCAAACGTTAGTTTGATTTTTTTTATATTTGTGTTATAATACCACTTGTGCAAAAAAAAGGAGGGTTTATGAACGATAGAAAATTAGTAGAATTATTGCTTGACTACGGAAGAATTGTTTATGGAATGGCATATATTAGTTTATGTTCTAAAAATATAATTCCAAATTATGAAAATTTAAAAAAAGAAATTAGTGTTATTATGAAAGAAAATGAAAAAGCAAAACAATTTTAAAAGTTATTGCTGTTTTTTTTAAAATGAAGTAAAATATTAATAGAGGTACTTTTATGAGCTTTGATAAAGAAATGCATAACTATTTACACAATTTATATCATGATAATATAATATTACATAAAAATTTCTTAATAAAATTAATATCTAAAAATAATTATGATTTATTGCAAGTTTTAATTGCTCCAAAAGATATGAAGCAACTTGAAATAGCTAAATCAGTTATTACTTTTATTGATGATAAGTTTGAATTGCAAAAAATGGCGAAAAATTACAATTTTACGAATTTTGAATCGAATAATAGTGATCTTATAAAAATTATATTAAGAATGTATTATGAAGATAATAATGATATAAAAGAATTTACTAAAGAATCAAAAATACTTTCTAATATACTATTTGAAAATACATTAATATATTATAATAAAAATTTAAAATTAGAATATATTAAAAAAATTAATAATATAACTGGAGATAATATTAATGAAAATTATATGAATATTATTTGTTTAACAATTGCACGATTAGAAGGCTATTTATTTAATCAATTTCAAGATGTAAATTTCAATGATTTTTCTTTAGAATTTCATAAAAAATATACTGAGAAAGTAAAAAAAATAAATCGTTATTAAGTTAATAACGTTTTTTTGGTTGGTAAAAAAATAACGTTTTTTTGTTGGTAAAATTGACAAAAATATTTTATTTGCTATAATATCAGCTGGTGATATTTATGTTAAATGCTGTTAATAAAGTTCAAATTATGGGGCAAATTAATAAGTATAGTTTAGAGCAATTACAAAGTGGGAATATTATGCATAAGGATGCTAATAGTATGAAGTATTATGATTTGTTTGAATATTTAGAAAGTGAATTAGAAAATAGAATTAGTAAGCCAAAAAACAAATCAGTAAAAATTATTTCTAAATTAATATATAGTTTAATTGCTGTAATTGATGCATCATATAGTATTAATAATGAAGTGTTATTTACTGATGAATTATATGAAAAAACATTAAGTTTAAAGAAAATGTATCAAGAAAATATAAAGAATATTGATAAATATGATATTATTATGTTTGATAACTTATATGATAAAATGTCAAATATTGAAATTAAAAAATTTAATGAAGATAAAAGTGAAAAAGAAGTTGTTGAAGATATTACTGTTGATTCAGATTTACAAGTAAAAATAAAAGAATATAAGAGTAAAATAAAAGAGTTAAAAAACCAAATAAAAGAATTAAATAATAGAATTAATAGTTTAAATAAAATTGTTAATGAATCAATAAAAAAAGAAGAACTTGAATTATTAAAAAATGAACTTGAAAAATTAAAAGAGAAAAATGAAGAGTTAAATGATTTTATAAATAAATTAAATTTTGTAAATTCTAAACTTGAAAGTGACAATAGGAAACTTAAAATTACAATGCAAGAAGAAAAAAAGTCTTTTGATGTAGAATATAGTATTATAAAAACTCAACTTGATTCTGCACTTGTTGATGTAAAAAAATATAATGAATATATAAACGATATTGAAATAAAAAAAGAAATCGATTCACTAGTTTTAGATTCTATAGTAGAAAGCAAACAAACTATAAGTGAAATATACTCGGTATTACATTTTCTATATCCAAGTATAACTAAACAAGATATTTTTAATTCTTTAAAAAGACTTAAAGTAAATTATTCGATATCACAAAATGCTATTTATGAGTATGAAAAATTATATGGTATAGGGCTTAATTATTTTGATAGTTATACAATAAATAGTGTAAGTGATATATTAGATATTATTGTTATATCTGATTTGCATATAAATAACGATATTGAATCTTCACTATATAATTTGAATTTAATATATGAATATGCAACAAATAATGATATAAGAGTTATTTTAAATTTAGGTGATTTTATTGATGGACATTTTACAAATTATAATAACAAATTGGATCAATTTAAATATAATGATGAATTGATTAATAAAGTAATTGAAAAATTACCTAAGGATGAAAATATTATTAATTTATTACTTGGTGGTAATCACGATAGACTTGTGATGAGTCAAGGAATTGATGTAATAAATAAAATTGCTAATGAAAGAATAGATTATGCTAGTTTAAATTATGATCATTCATTCTTAAAAATAAGTAATACAACACTTGGTTTGCATCATGTAAACAAAAGATATACAGATGATTTTATAAAAAATACTAGTAGTAATAATAGTCTTGTAAGTAGCTATTTAGAAAGTTATTATGATAGAAAGAAAGTACAAAAAAGTAGTATTTATCTTGATTTACTAGGACATTATCATATTTCAAAATTTTCAACTAGAGGATCTTATGTAACTGTACCATCATTAAATAATGACCATATACAAAATGGTGCATGGAGAATTAGATTTTTCTTTGATAGTTATAAAAATATTATTGAGGCTGTACTGATTCCTTTAGTTATTGAAAATAAAGTTCTATCTGCATCAGCATTCAATTATCAAAAAGTAAAGTGATTTTACTTTTTTTATTTATATTTAATTGATTATGCTATTTAAATATGATAAAATTAAATAGAAAAGTGGTGATTAGATGGAAAAATATGTTCCAGATTTATATCAAAAAAATATATATTCAATTAAATATGAAAATTTAGTCCGCAGAGGAATTAAGTTTTTAGTTTTTGATCTCGATAATACTATTGCACTAATCACCGAAAAACATGCGAGTGAAGATGCGATAAAAGTTTTTAAGAAACTAAAAGAAATGAATTTTAAAATAATGATAGCATCTAATAGTTTATCTACAAGAGTTAAAGTTTTTGCTAAAGAATTAGGAATAGATTATATGAGTAATTGTAGAAAGCCTAAGGCTAAGGAGCTTGAAAAATTTATATTATCATCGGGATATAAATTATCTGAAATAGCAATCATTGGGGATTCTATGCTAGATGATGTTGTTTGTGGAAATAGAATTGGTATTACAACTATCCTAACAGATCAACTTGGAAAAAAAGAATTTTTGCCTGCTTATTTTAAAAGACAAAAAGAAAAAAAGATACAAAAAAAACTTAGAGATCATAATCTTTTTACTAAGGGAAGATATTATGAATAAGTGTTTAGGTTGTGGCTGTGATACTAAAAGAGAGTCATTATGTGATAGATGCTTTAGAATAAAGAATTATAATGATTATGAAAAGATTAATATTGATGAAAGTAAAATTAATGATATATTAAGTACTATAGAAATAAAAGATACAGTTGTCTTAGTTGTTGACCTGCTTAATATTCCAAGTAGTTTTGATATTATAAAAAAAGTTATAAAGAATGATATTATTCTTGTTTTAAATAAGTATGATTTAATGCCAACAAATAATGAAAAAAAATATCAAGACTATTTTAATAAATATAATTTAAATATTGTAAAAACATTTTGTGTTAGTTGTAAAAAAAATTATAATATTGATGATTTTTATAGCTATTTACATGATAATTGCAGCAACAAAATATATTTTATTGGATATACAAATTCTGGAAAGAGTAGTTTGATTAATAAATTAATATATAACTATTCTTCTTCTAATACTACAATAACAACAAGTCCTCTTGTTAATACGACATTAGATGCAATTGAAATTAAAATTAATGATATAACTTTTGTTGATACACCAGGAATAATAAGTAATCAAAATAGTTGTTTTGATGATAATATTTTAAAAAAAATAGCAAAGAGTAACAAGATTAAGCCTATTACATATCAGATAAAGGGTAGACAATATATTATTATAGAAGATATTATAGAAATTGAAGTTAATGATAATGATATAACCTTATATTTACCAAATAATTTTAATATTGAAAGATTATATAAGAAAAAAAATATGGCAGGTGATTTTAAAATTATTAATTATAATATAAATTCTAAAAGTGATATTGTATTATCTGGATTAGGCTTTTTTAAAGTAAATAAACCAGGAGAAATTAATTTAAAAATAAATAATGATATATATTGTTTTGTTAGAGATAATTTAATATAGGAGGATATATGAAAAAGGGAAATGTGATATTAATAGTAAGTTGTATTTTGATAGTTACTATAGGTATTATTTTAATGCCAACTTTATATAAATTAATAACTAATAATACGCTTGAAGGTAAAAAAATAGATGTAATTGATAATAAAAAAGATAAAACTAAAAATAAATCTAGTAAAATTACTTTAGAAAGTGAAATATTAAAAGAATTGGTTTATCCAGTTATGCATAATGATTTAAGTAATACAGATACATACTATAAATTAGATAAAATATCTGTTTCTGATTTTACTAATAATGATATTTTATATAACGCTTTTTTACAAATATATAGTGGTTATTTAGTTAATAATGGAGAGAGTATTTCTTTTAATAGTAGCTATTTAGAATCTAGAATACAAAATATATTTGGGCCTAAAACAGGATATAATTTAGTTGATTTTACTGTTCCAAGTGGTGCAAATAGTAATTATTCTGGTACTTTTAAATATAACGCTAATACAAAACAATATGTATATTATCCTGCTAGTAATAATAACGGAGTTGTATATACAGAAATAAAGAAGATATACGATGTCAATAATACGGATGATAATACTATAAATACTTTATTTAATGTAGCATTTGTAAAAATAAGCAATGGAACTTATACAATGTATAGTGATTATGCTTATTCTAATGAAATAAGCAGTGGTAATTTTAATAGTTTAGAAGATTTAGAAAATATGCTAGAAAAATTAGATACTAAAAAGTATCAATATACTTTTAGAAAAGATACATGCAATTATGATTCATATTGCTTTTATGGAGGGAAATGGTTAAATGGATAGATTACAAGGTTTTGGTACTAATGGATATGATTATAGAAGAGCTGCAATTGAAAGAAATAATTCTAGTAGGCTTAAATGGATGATGAGTGAAGCTAAAAAAAGTGCCGAAGCAAGAGAGAAAGATGAGAATAAAAATAATGATAGTTTTAGTAAAATTGATGGTGAAGAATTAACTAATTCTAATACTTTAGATAATTCTAGCAAACCAATAAACAATAAGCCTGAAAATCATATGTTCAAGCCAAATGAAGTTAATAAATTTGCTAAAGGTAATAATTTTTTTAAAAATAATTAAAAAATGTAAATTAAATACATTTTTTATTTTTTAATTTACATAAAAAAATAGATTTGTTATAATATTCATCGAGGGATGTTATATGGATAAAATAATAATAAAAGGCGCTAGAGAAAATAATTTAAAGAATATTGATTTAGAGTTACCCAAAGATAAATTAATAGTTATGACAGGTGTGTCTGGAAGCGGTAAAAGTTCTCTTGCATTTGATACTATATATGCTGAGGGAAAAAGAAGATATATAGATTCGCTTAGTGCATATGCTAGACAATTTTTAGGTGGTACTGACAAGCCTAAAGTTGATAGTATTGAGGGACTATCACCAAGTATTTCGATTGATCAAAAAACTACTAATAATAATCCTAGAAGTACAGTAGGTACTGTTACAGAAATATATGATTATCTAAGACTTTTATTTGCTAGGATAGGTGTACCTTATTGTCCTAATCATCATAAACCAATTACATCACAAAGTATTGAGGAAATGACAAAGCAAATAGAAAAATTAGAAATTGGTACTAAAATAAGAGTATTAGCTCCTATAGTTCATGGGGAAAAAGGCACACATAAAGATTTATTATCTAGTCTTGTTAAAGATGGATATATAAGGGCTAGGATAGATGGTGAAGACTATGATTTAACAGAAAAGTTTGAACTATCAAAGACTAAAAAGCATAATATTGATATAGTAGTAGATAGATTAAAGATAAAAGATGATGTTCATAGTAGATTATATGAGGCAATAGAACTTGCTAGTAAGCTTGCAAGTGGTAAAGTTGTTATTGATGTTGTAGGGGATAAAGAAATAGTAATGAGTGAAAAATATGCATGCCCTTTGTGTGATTTTTCGCTTCCTGAAATTGAACCTAGAATGTTTTCATTTAATGCACCATATGGAGCTTGTAAAACTTGTAATGGGTTAGGTGTTAAACAAAAACTATCAGAAGATTTGATAATTCCTGATAGAAATTTAAGTATTAATCAAAAAGGGATAGTAGTTTTAAATTTAGATAATAATACATTAAGTACTCAAGTTAATGCAGTAAGTAAGTATTATGATATTGATCTTGATATGCCAATTAAAGATCTTCCACGTGAAAAATTAGATATAATATTATATGGTTCTAGAGATATACTAGAGTTTAATTATGTTTCATCATCAGGAAATACAAGAACAACTAGAGATTTCTATGAAGGAATAATTAATAATTTAGAACGTAGATATATAGAAACTAAAAGCGGTTGGATTAGAGATTGGATTGGACAATTTATGGTCGATATGGAATGTCCTACCTGTTCTGGAGCTCGATTAGATTCATCTGTTTTGACTGTTTTAATTAATGGAAAAAATATTTTTGAAGTAACTAATATGTCTATTGGTGATTTAAAGAAATTTTTAAGTAATTTAGAATTAAATGAAGAACAGATTGAAATTGCTGATTTGATATTAAAAGAAATAATATCAAGGCTAACTTTTTTAATAAATGTTGGATTAGAGTATTTAACTTTAAGTAGAAAAGCCGGAACTCTATCTGGTGGAGAAGCTAGTAGAATTAGACTTGCAACGCAAATTGGTTCAAGACTTACAGGAGTGTTATATGTACTTGATGAACCAAGTATTGGATTACATCAAAGAGATAACAATAGATTAATAAAATCACTTCTTGATATGAGAGATTTAGGAAATACCTTGGTGGTGGTTGAACATGATACTGATACAATGCTTGCTGCAGATTATTTAGTAGATGTAGGACCACTTGCTGGTGTTAATGGGGGACGTATTGTTGCCAAAGGTACTCCTAAGGAAGTAATAGAAAATGAAAATAGTTTAACTGGTAAATATTTAAAAGGTGAGCTTAAAATAGAAGTTCCAGAAAAAAGAAGAAAAGGAAATAAAAAGTATTTAGAAATAAAAGGTGCGTGTGAAAATAACTTAAAAAATGTAAATGTAAAAATACCACTTGGAAAAATGGTATGTGTAACAGGAGTATCAGGTTCTGGTAAATCAACACTAGTTAATGAAATATTATATAAAATAGTAAGAAATAATTTATATAAAGTAAAAGAAAGACCTGGTAAATATAAAAGTGTAAAAGGTCTTGAAAACATTGATAAAGTAATAGATATTTCACAAGAACCAATAGGTAGAACTCCTAGATCAAATCCAGCTACATATGTAGGGGTATTTGATGACATTAGAGAAGTATTTACAAATACTAAAGAAGCTAAAGCTAGAGGATATGATAAAAGTAGATTCTCATTTAATGTAAAAGGTGGAAGATGTGAAGCATGTTGGGGTGATGGTGTTAAAAAGATTGAAATGCATTTCTTACCTGATGTATATGTACCTTGTAGTGTATGTGGTGGTACCCGTTATAATTCTGAAACATTACAAATAAAATATAAAGATAAAAATATTTATGATGTATTAGAAATGACAGTAGAGGAAGCTTTAGAATTTTTTAAAAATGTTCCAAAAGTAAAAAATAAATTACAAGTATTAATGGATGTAGGGCTTTCCTATGTAAAACTTGGTCAAAGTGCACCAACATTATCAGGAGGAGAAGCAGCAAGAGTAAAACTTGCTAAAGAATTACAGAAAAAACCAACAGGTAAATCATTATTCATTTTAGATGAACCAACAACAGGACTACATATTCACGATATAAAAAAACTACTTGTTATTTTAAATAGAATAGTAGATAATGGTGATACTGTGTTAATAATAGAGCACAATCTTGATGTAATTAAAGTAGCTGATTATATTATTGACTTGGGACCAGAAGGTGGAGTTAATGGTGGATTAGTTATTGCAAAAGGAACTCCAGAAGAGGTAAGTAAAGTAGAAAACAGTTATACAGGACAGTTTTTAAAAAATATGTTATAAAAAAAAGTAAGTTATTTTTTCTTACTTTTTTTGTATCTTTTTTTATTCAACATTTTATTGAGAGTGCTTTTCGTTTCATTTTGTAACTCTTCTAACTGTTTAATTTTTTCCAAATCAATATTATTCTTATCATTATAATTAATTTTATAATCATGCTTATTATTCTTTTTATCATATTTTTTTTCTAAATCCACTATATCAACAGTATCATTATTTTCAATTTTATCTTCATCAGTAATATTATCATCAATTATTTCATTTTTCTTTAATTCTTCTAAAGCAAGAGATATTGAATCATCGATGTTAGAATCGTTATCAATAATATCTTCTGAATCTATTGCTTGTTCATCATTTGTATCATCCGTTATATCACTATCAGAATAATTTTCAATACTATTATCAACTATTTGATTATTCTTTAATTCTTCTAAGGCGAGATTTATTGAATTATCAATGTTAGAATCGTTATCAATAATATCTTCTGAATCTATTGCTTGTTCATCATTTGTATCATCTGTTATATCACTATCAGAATAATTTCCAATACTATTATCATCAATATCACTAATCTTATCTATAAAATCTTCATCATTATCTAAAGAATCCATATTATCTAAATCGTCAGTTTGATCTTCAGAATTAATTTCATCATTATCTTTATCATCTATAGAATCAATTACAACATCACTAGTTTCTGGAATGATAAATTCTCCTTCTTCAACCTCATCAATATCTTCAATCTCATCAATATCGTTTTGATTATTAGAATCACTATCTAACAATTCTTCAAGTTGTGAATTATCTTCCTTAGTAAGTTCACTATCAATAATTGCTTCATCTAAATTAAAATTAGAGTCATTTTCTTTATCAAGTTCTATTAATCTTAATACTTCTTCAATTGTAGTATCTCCTCTAACAACTTTTATCATACCATCTTGAAGTAGGGTAATAACATTTTTATCATATACTAGTTTTCTTAATTTATTTTTTCTAGTATTCATACTTAATGCATCTTTTATTTCTTGATTAATTTTAAGAACTTCTTGTAAAGCAGTTCTGCCTTTGTAACCTTTATTACATTTATCACAACCTACTGCCTCATATATTTCATCAACATCTTTATTTAGTGTTTTCTTAATAAGTTCTTTTTCGTATTCAGTAGCACTTCTTTTCCTTTTACAATGAGGACATAATTTTCTTGCAAGCTTTTGCGATACTATTCCTGTTAATGCATCAGCAAGTAGGTATTTTTCTACATCCATATCCATTAATCTTTCAATTGTTGATAAAGAGTCATTAGTGTGGACTGTAGATAATACTAAATGACCAGTAATACTTGCTCTAATCGCAATTGCAGCAGTTTCACTATCTCTTATTTCTCCTATCATTATAATATTAGGGTCTTGTCTTAAAATTGACCTTAATGCAGATGCAAATGTAAGCCCAATTTCTGGATTTACTTGAATTTGATTAATTCCTTCAATATCCATTTCTATTGGATCTTCAATTGTCATTATATTAGTTGTCGATGTATTTAATCTTTGCAACATTGAATATACAGTAGTAGTTTTACCAGTACCAGTAGCTCCAGTAACAAGAATTATTCCGTTTGGTTCATTAATCATTTCAACTATTTTTTTGTAGTTATAACCAGAAAAGCCTAATTTATCAAGTCCACTTAAACTTAAACTGTAATCAAGAATACGAATAACTATTTTTTCACCCTTATTAGTATTTATGGATGAAACACGTAAATCAAGTTCAATATCTTCAATAATACCTTCTATAGATCCATCTTGCGGTAATCTTGATTCGGTAATATTCATTCCTGATATTATTTTAATTCTAGTTATTAAATTTTTTTCATATTCTTTAGGAACAGTGGCATAGTCTATTAAATCTCCATCAATACGTATTCTTATTTGCAAAAGGTCATCTTTGGGATCAAAGTGAATGTCAGATGCACCTTTTTTTACTGCGTCTACTAATATCTCATTTACTATATCTACTACTGGCCTTTTTTCAAAATCAAATATTTTTATCATTTTATCACCTTTTTTACCCTCTTATACTAGATTTTAGTCTAAATATATTATATAATATAAATGTTAATAATGCAAGATAGGAATGGTATTAATGAAAAAAAAATCAAAAGCTTTTGCTTTAGTAGAGACACTTATTGTATCAACAATTATTGCATCTATTTTAATATATATGTTTGTTCAATTTAATAAATTAGAAGATAATTACAGTGAATCTTTTAAATATAATGATGTAGATGACTTATATAAACTAGATAGTATTAAAGAGTATGTTAACTCACTAGATAGTGAATCTATTATTAATATCGCAAGTAAAATTAATGATGATGATATAATAATTATGGATAAAAATGATGATACTTATACTAATATTGAATACTTTGATAATCAAGTAGACTTACTTAATAACTTAGATATTAAAACATTAGTACTAACTAAAGCAGATATAAATAACGTAGATACATCAAATTTATCTAAGACATTAAAAAACATGATTAAAAAAATAGATAATAAAAGCGATAATTATAGAATAATTGCTGAGTTTGATAATGGTGAGTGTGCGACTATTACGGTTAATTTTGAATATGTATTATACGACGGTAACGGAAGTGAATATACTCCGGTTGAATATTTAGAGAGTACAGGAACACAATATATAGATACGGGATATATTGCAACAGCAAATACTCGATTGAAAATTGAGTATCTTTTAACTGATAATCCTTCAGATTACCAAGGAATTTTTTATAATAGTAAAAGTAGAACACAAAATTCTTCAGTTGGAATATCAAAATACCAATCTATTATTGCTAGTGAAATTGGAAATTTTAGAGTAGAAACTCCTGTTGAAGTAAATAAAAAACAGTATACTTATATAAGTAAGGAAAAAATAGTTGTTAATGATGAAATCTATATAAATAACAATGAATTCACATATTCAAACACTTCTAATAATAAAGGAACTTCAGTTTTTGCATCAACATGGTCAAATACAAATTATATATATTATATCAAAGCTCAATTATACTATTTAAAGATATATGATAATGATACTCCAGTACGTGACTATGTCCCAGTAATAGACTCAAATAGTAGACCTTGTTTATTTGATAAAGTAGGGAAAGAGTGCTACTACAATCAAGGTACTGGAGAGTTCCTCTATGGATAGTAAGATAATTATTTAAGTAAATGTATATTTAGGAAAGGATGATTTCATGAGTAAAAAAGGATTTACAGTAATCGAAATATTAGCTTCATTTTCTATAGCTCTTACAATCCTTATAGTTTTATTTAATATAGTTATTATTATGAAAGATAATTTATCTAGTGTGAATGTTAAAACTAATTTGTTAGTAGAAAAAGATAATTTATCTTATAATATAAATAAGAAATTAAGAGAAAAAGAGCTTGCTAGTCTTACTACGTGTAATGAAGGGGATAAGTGTTTTCTATTTACATATAGTGATGATTCTAGTGACAAGTTAGTATATAGTAATGCTGATAAGACTATAACATTTAATAACTATACATTTGAAATAACTGATGATATGAAAGTAGAATCACCTAATATTACAGAACACTATGATACTATGTCTAGTACAACATACAATGGTTACTTTATACTAAATATACCAATCACAGTAAATGGTAAGTATTATTCTATTAAGTTAGTTAAACATTTTAATACAGATAGCTTAGTTATTGATATAGGAGGAGATTATTACTACGATAAAGAAGGCAATAGATATACTAAAGTTGAGTACATAGAAGCTACTGGAGAACAGTATATTGATACAAAAGTGTTAACTGAGCAATCAGATATGTCGCAAGTTGCAAGTATTCAGATACAAAACAATAGTGATCAATTAAATGGATCTAATGATGGTTGGTGGTTTGGTGTTTCGGGACGAAAATATGGTTTTGCTGGTGGTTATAAACCTGTTTATGCTTCTTCAGTTAAATATGATGATATAACTCTTAATACGTACTATAATTCAAAAAATGAGGAATTCATTGTTAATGACAAATCATTTTGGAATGATGCTAATTCATATATTGATAGGGGTATAGGCTATAATATTTATATATTTGCAATTAATAATTTTTCAAGCAAAAATTTTATGAGTGCAAGATTAAAGATGTATAAAATATATGTAAATAATTCCTTAGTTCGCGATTATATTCCAGTAATAAACGCATTAGAAAGACCATGCTTATTTGATAAAGTAAGTAGGGAGTGTTACTACAATCAAGGTACAGGAGAATTCTTATACGGATAATTATTTAGATAAGTTAAAACACTTATCTTTTTATATAATATTAGTTATAATATATAAAATATAAACAATAATACTGGAGATTAATCCTTGCAATATTCTTGCTTCTAAATAGGGTAAATACCTTATTTTTTTATTATCTATTATACTGAATACTTGAGCATGTATACTAATACCACCAAATGATATAAAAAAGGTAGATATTATTATTTTATATATAACTTTAATATTAGAAATGCTTATATATTTTAAGCCACTAGTCATTTCAAGTATTCCATATAAAATAGGATTAAAAGTAAAGTATGAGTTAATTATACTTAATACCACTAAGCAGCACGTAATTGTACCAAATACTATAAATAATGTATCTATAGTATCTTTAATCGCACTTTTTAATATTGTAATAAAGTTTTTAGGTTGTGTATTAAAAGAAATAGTTATTTTATCTTTAGGTATATTTTTATTTCTTGTAAATATACCTATTATAATATTTGCAAAATAATGACTTGCTAAAATTAAATATCCATATAATTTATTATTTAAAAAAACTGTTCCAACAGTTCCAATTATAAATATGGGATTTACAAAATGAGAAAATAGTAACACTTTATTGGCATCGTCAATAGTAATTTTATTATTATTTAAAAGTTGAGTTATATATTTTGAATTAGCAGGAGATCCTGATAACATGCTTAAAATTATAATATATGCACAGTTACTATTTAAATGAAATAAATATTTCATAATTGGATGCATTATTTTGGATATAATTTCGATAAAACCATAATTAGATAAAATAGTAGACAGTATTAAAAAAGGTAACATTGAAGGAAGAAGGTTATTTATACATATATCAACAGCTAGATTTACATTAATTATTACTTTGTCTGCAAATATTAGCATAGATATTAATAGTAAAGTTAGTATTATTAATGGAATTAATTTTTTTATATATTTCATCAATTAATTTTATTCTATAGTTTAAATTTTATTAAATTTTCTTGTAAATAATTTTTAAATATAATATAATACCTCATTAAAGAGGGATAAAATGGACGAATTAAAATTAATAAAGAAAAAGTATGGTGAGGAGATGATGCATTTATGTAGAAGCTTATTTCCAACTATATTAGAAGAAGAAGGAAAATTGATTAGTATCTTAGATTCTACGTTTGGACACCCTAAATACTTATATGATGATATTAAAAATGATACTAGAAAGTTTAAAGATTTTATTTATTATATATATGGATCTACTAAAGAAATGAAGGAAAGTAATAAAACTCCATTTGAGCTTATGGAAGAAGCTGGTTATACACTATATGAATGTAAATGTGAAAGTGATATAACTAGATTTAAAAAATATTATAAAAAAGATGAAGAGTTATGTACTTTTAATGATAATAGATTAAAAACTAATTATGTATTTTTTGCACTTAAGAAAAATGTTGATGAGATAAAAAGAGAAAATTTTAATGATCCTAAAAGGGAAGATGAATATGGGACCTCTGTTATAAGTATTCAGTTTACTAGAGGAGGAGTAAATACATTATCAATTAAGAATAGATATAATCATACTGTTATAAATCCAGATTGTACATTTAATAATGATTTAGAAAAAATTATTCCAGGATTAACTTATAGTTTTGAAAAAAATTATAATCTTAATATTAATCAAAATTATCCAGTTGAATTAAATACTAACTATGTAAGAGCAAACGATGGTAAATACTATAAATATAATATGGAGATTAATAATATTTATTATTGCCCTGATAATATAATTATAAAAAATGGTGAAGTTATAAAAAAATTTATGGATAAAGAAAAATATATAGTCATGGATTATTTTATATTAAATTTACAGAAAAAGGAAGAAAATAAGATAAAACCTAAAAGTGTATCTTTATATAGATATAGTAAAATTATAAATGATTCCTTTGTTGATGATTTAAAAGATTTAAAAAAAATCAATATAACAAAGTCTAATAAAAATGAAAGAGTTATTGAACTTATTAAAAATAATGATGATATAGTATATATAAAATTAAATAAATATAATAATATTATTGCTTATAAGAATTTAGGTATAAAAAAAATTAAAGATAATTTCTTAAAATATAATAGTAAGTTAGAAAGCATAATAATAAATAACGTAACTAAGATAGGTGATAATTTTTTAAGTAGTAATAGAATAATAAAGAATATTGATATAAAAAATGTTTTAAGAATAGGAGATAATTTTTTAGATCATTGTTCGTCTTTAAGAAGTATTGATTTAGAAAAGGTAGAAGAAATAGGCAATGACTTTTTAAAAATGAGTGAGTATTTAGAATATATAAATGCTCCTAATTTGGTAAGTGTTAAGGATAATTTTTTGCAACTAAACTGGAAGTTGAAAACTTTAGTTTTACCAAATTTAATAATAGTTGGAGACTCATTTTTATCTTGTAATATCAATTTAGAATTATTATCAATTCCTAATTTAGAAAGTACTGGAGTTCATTTTCTTTATTCTAATCAAAATGTTAAAAGTATTTGTTTTAATAAGTTAAAAGAATTAAAAGATGGTTTTTTTAAAAGCAATCGTAATTTAAAAAAAATAAATTTAGATAGTGTTATTAAAATAGGTAGTGGATGTTTGAAAGAGGCTAATATAGAAAATGTTATTTTAGATAATGTAGTAGAAGTTGGCTATGCATTTATGGAAAATAATAAATTAGCTAAAAATGTAAGTATGAAAAAACTTGTTAAAGTTGATACTAATTTCTTTAAAGAAAATGGTTTTGTAGAAAATATAAGTTTTCCAAGTTTAAAAGAAATAGGTAGTAATTTTTTTGAAAAAAATGATAATGTAAAAAGTGTTTATTTACCAAATTGTATCCAAATTGGAAATAAATTTTTGTTTTTTGCTGATGAAATTGAAGAGATTTTAATGCCACATGTAGTATCAATAGGAAGTAATTTTATGTATCGAGGACAGTCAGTAAAAAAAATATATATGCCTAATTTAGAAGATGTAGGTGCAAATTTTTTATACTGGAATATGATGCTTGAAGAAATTAATTTGCCGTCATTATTTGAAATAGGAGCTTATTTTTTTAATTGGAATACAAGATTAAATAGTATATATATGCCAAAACTATCTTTAGATTTCGCATCTTCTGGTTTTTGTGCTAAAATAAAAGATATAAAAAAAGAAAATGGTAAAGTTTATTTGAAAGATTGGAAGTGTTAGTTTGATACAATGTGATAATATTGGATTAAGATTTAAAGATAGGATTCTTTTTAAAGGTGTTAATATTAAGTTTGAAAATGACAATTGTTATGGTGTTATTGGTGCAAATGGTGCTGGAAAATCAACTTTTTTAAAAATTCTTGCTGGTATAATTGAACCTACTAGCGGTAATATTATCAAAGGTAAATTTGATAGAATTAGTTACCTTGTACAAGATCATAATGCATATGATGATTATAATGTCATAGAGACTGTTATAATGGGTGATCAAGAATTATATGATATAAAAACAGAAAAAGATGCAATATATTTAAAAGAAGATTTTACAGATGAAGATGGTATTCGTGCTGGTGTTTTAGAAGATTTATTTTTAAAGAAAAATGGTTGGCAAGCAGAGGCAGATGCGGCAATACTTTTATCAGGACTTGGGATTGATGTAAGTAAGCACTCTTTATTTATGAAGGATTTAAAAGAAGTAGAAAAAGTAAAAGTAATGCTTGCTCGAAGTTTATTTGGTAATCCTGATATATTGCTTTTAGATGAACCAACAAATGGTCTAGATTTAGAATCAAAAACTTGGTTAGAAGAGTTTTTGCTAGATTTTAAAAATACAGTAATAGTAATATCGCATGATAGACATTTTTTAAATAAAATTTGTACACATATGGTTGATATTGATTATGAAAAAGTAAGTATGTTTGTTGGAAATTATGATTTTTGGTTGAAATCATCTGAACTTATTCAAAAACAAATGAAAGAAAGTAATAAGAAAAAAGAAGATAAAATTAAAGAATTGGAAGATTTTATTAGAAGATTTTCAGCTAATGCATCTAAATCAAAGCAAGCAACAAGTAGAAAGAAAGCACTTGAAAAAATACAGTTAGATGAAATAAAACCGTCATCAAGAAGATATCCATATATCACATTTGATATAGATAGACCTCTTGGTAAGGATGTTATTAGAATAAATAAATTAAATTATTGTGTAGATGATAAGGTACTAATTAAAAATTTAAAATTAACAATAGAAAATAACGATAAAATAGCTTTAATAGGAAATAATGAACAAGCTAAAACTGCGCTTTTAGAATTAATTTATAATAGTTATGATAATATTAATTATGGTAAGACTGTAACTATGAGCTACTATCCTAAAGATAACAGTAAATTTTTTAATAAAAATATTAATATGGTTAAATGGTTAGAACAATATTCTAAAGATACTGATGAAACATTTATTAGAGGTTTTTTAGGAAGAATGTTATTTAGTGGAGAAGAATCATTGAAAAGCGTTAGTGTATTAAGTGGGGGAGAAAAAGTTAGATTAATGTTGTCTAAGATAATGTTAGAAAAATCTAATATTTTATTGCTTGATGAACCTACTAATCACTTAGATATGGAGTCAATTACATCATTAAATAAGGCATTAACTAATTTTAAAGGAGTAGTTATAATATCTACATTTGATAGAGAGTTAATAGATACAGTATGTAATAGAGTACTTAAAATAAATGATGATGGAACATATATTGATTTTAAGTCTAATTATAGTGATTATCTAAAAAAGTATGAGAATAATAATTAGTTTATTTTTTGTATAAAAAGTAATAATTATTGTATAGTAGGAGATAATATGCGTAATAAATATAAAAAAATGTATAAAGTTACACTATTTATGATAGATAATAATAAAATTGTTAATCTAGATATGGATAAAATCGGTGATATTGCAGATATAATGGCTTTCGCACCTACAAAACCAGTTTTAGATATTATAGTATATAAGTCGATGTTTAAATTTAGGGAAATAATAACAAATATGGATATACCTGGATTAGAAGGATATAGAGATTCATATCAGAGTAATTATCGTAATTATGTTTTAACCTCTTTAAAACCATTATGTTTTATGTATTCAAAAGCGAGTGCTAAAAAAGAGTTAAAAAGTGCATATACATTACTTGAAGATATGTTAGTAAAACCTGAAGAATTAGAAAAATATATATATGATGTTTTATATACTGATAATAATTCTAAAAATAAGGTTAAACCTAAAATTTTATATAGAGATAAATTAGAATCTTGTTTTAAAGAAGCAGAAGATGAATTTATAAAATTTACTAATTATAATAATATATATACTGATGATATGAAAAAAATTGATGCAGTAAAAAGAAAATCTATTATAAAAAAGTATCATTTTTAAATATAGATAAGAGATGAGTAGATAGGATTTTAATCCTATTTTTTATATAGTGTAATAATAAAGATAGTATTTTAGAATAATGTAATGAATTATATAGCAGTAAAAAAATTTTTTATCAAATATGAAATCTTGCATCATTAATAAAATTAATATATAATCAACATGGAGGTTATCAATGACTATAAATAGTAATGAATTAAAAGATTATATATTACATAATTCTAGTTTTGCTAATGAAAATACAATAGATATGGTTTTATATGAGTTAACTAATGAACTTGTAAATAATGGTTTTAATCTAGATAGTCTAGATGTGATAAGTGGGGAGACATCAATAAATTTTATAGGGGATAATATTGTTATTAGATTAACATATGTAAGATATGATAGCTGGGGTTATAAATCTATTAGTGATTATATATCGCATAGTAGTGCGATATTGAAACCACTATTTGAGAAAAAAATTAATACAGGGGACGTTAATTATCCATCAATATTAGGATTAAAAAAATTACAAATCGGTAATGTTACTAATGAAGAGAGAAATGCTGTTTATATTAGGCTTAGAAATGATGGCTATCTGTTTAATGATGCAAAAAAACTTGATAATTTTGGTAAGGATGAGTTAGGTAATGTATATTTAATTGATTATGGGGAATTAATATATATTAATGATCAAAAAAAGTTAAATAATTCTGAATTATTTTATAAAATACAGTATCAAAAGTTTATTGAAAGGGAACTTAAATATCATATTGGTTACTGTAAAGATTTAAATGACTTGTATTTAGAATACTTAAAAAATATACAATTAAATAGTGACGAATATACAGATAGTAGTGGAAAAAGTAAATGATAGTATGTATTTACATAAAAAAATGTAAATTTAGATAAAATAGCCTTTTTATTGTTGACAAAAGGGTTTGTTTTTGATATATTAATTAAGGTTTAATTTAGGTTTGCCTAGTGCAAATCTTTAATTAAGTAAAATTTGAAACACGTGGAAGTGTGGAAAGGAGGATAACGTGCCAACAATTAATCAATTAGTAAGAAAGAATAGAACTAAGAAGACTAAGAAGAAAAAATCACCAGTTTTAAATATTGGTTATAATAGTAAGGATAAAGTTCAAACTAAGATGGATGCTCCACAAAAACGTGGTGTATGTACTCGTGTAGGAACTATGACTCCTAAAAAACCAAACTCAGCTTTAAGAAAATATGCTCGTGTTAGACTTTCAAATAATATGGAAGTTACAGCTTATATTCCTGGTGAAGGACATAACTTACAAGAACACAGTGTTGTTATGATTCGTGGAGGACGTGTTAAGGACTTAATCGGTGTTAGATATCACATTATTCGTGGTACACTTGATACTGCTGGAGTTGAAGCTCGTCGTCAAGGACGTAGTAAGTATGGTACTAAAAAACCAAAAAATAAGTAATAATTAAATTAAAATAATATAAAAGAAAGGAGAATAATATGCGTAAAAGACGTGCTGTTAAAAGAGATGTATTACCTGATCCTATATATAAGTCTAAAGTAATTACTAAGTTAATTAATGGGATTATGTTAGATGGAAAAAAAGGAACTGCTCAAAAAATAGTTTATGATGCTTTTGATAGAATTAAAGAAGAAACTAACACTGATCCTATGGAAGTATTTAATAAAGCTATGGATAATATTAAACCAGCATTAGAAGTTAAGTCTCGTCGTGTAGGTGGAGCTAACTATCAAGTACCTATTGAAGTAAAACCTGCTCGTGCTCAAGAATTAGGACTTCGTTGGTTAATTAATGCAGCAAGAACACGTGGAGGACACTCTATGGCTGAAAATCTTGCTAATGAACTTATAGATGCATCAAATAATGCTGGTGCAGCTGTAAAAAAACGTGAGGATACTCACAAGATGGCGGAAGCTAATAAAGCATTTGCTCATTATAGATGGTAGAAAGGAATTAAATATGGCTCGTGAATATAGTTTAGAAAATACTCGTAATATTGGTATTATGGCCCATATTGATGCGGGTAAAACTACTATGACAGAACGTATCTTATTCCATACAGGAAAAATTCATAAAATAGGGGAGACTCATGATGGTGAATCTCAAATGGACTGGATGGAACAAGAACAAGAACGTGGTATAACTATTACATCAGCAGCAACAACTGCATACTGGAAAAATCATAGATTAAATATTATCGATACTCCAGGACACGTTGATTTTACTGTTGAGGTATCAAGGTCTCTTCGTGTACTTGATGGCGCTGTTGCACTACTTGATTCGAATGCTGGTGTTGAACCACAAACTGAAACTGTTTGGAGACAAGCAGATGAATTTAAAGTACCAAGAATGATTTTCTGTAATAAGATGGATAAACTTGGTGCAAGCTTTGAAATGTCTTTAAAATCAATTGGTGAAAGACTTGGTGTTAATTATGCACCTATTGAATGGCCTATTGGAGCTGAATCTGAATTTGATGGAATAGTTGATTTAGTAACTATGAAAGCTTACCATTATGATGGTGAACAAATAGAAGAACCAACTGAGATTGAAATTCCAGCTGATTTAAAAGACATAGTTGAAACTAAGAGAAATGAATTAATTGAAGCAGTTGTTGAATTTGATGATGCTTTAATGGAAAAATATTTGGAAGGTAATGAACTTACTGTTGAAGAAATTAAGAGTGCAATTCGTAAGGGAGTACTTGAAGTTAAATTCTTCCCTGTAATGTGTGGTACTGCTCTAGGTAATAAAGGTACTAAATTATTACTTGATGCAATTGTTGATTACATGCCAAGCCCTGTTGATGTTGAATCTATTAAAGGTACTGATTTAGATGGTAATGAAATTGTAAGACATCCAAGTGATTCTGAACCATTCTCTGCCCTTGCTTTTAAGGTTATGACAGATCCATTTGTTGGAAGACTTACATTCTTTAGAGTTTATTCAGGACACCTATCTAGTGGTTCATATGTACTTAATGCAACTAAAAATACAAAAGAAAGAATTGGACGTATTTTACAGATGCATGCTAATAATCGTAGCGAGATTACTGATGTATATACAGGAGATATTGCTGCTGCAGTAGGACTTAAGAATACTACAACAGGAGATACTTTATGTGAAGAAAAGAAAGCTTGTATTTTGGAATCTATGGAATTCCCTGAACCTGTTATTGAACTTGCTGTTGAACCAAAATCAAAAGCAGATCAAGATAAGATGGCTACAGCTTTACAAAAGTTATCTGAAGAAGATCCAACATTTAGAGCGTCAACTAATCATGAAACTGGACAAACTATTATTGCTGGTATGGGTGAGTTACACTTAGATATCATTGTTGATAGAATGAAAAGAGAATTTGGTGTTGAGGCTAATATTGGTCAACCACAAGTATCTTATCGTGAAACATTAACTCAAGCTGGTGAGTGTGAAGGTAAGTATATTAAACAATCAGGTGGACGTGGACAATATGGACATGTATGGATTAAGTTTGAACCAAATCCTGATAAAGGATATGAATTTGTTGATGCAATTGTTGGTGGAGTTGTTCCTCGTGAATATATTCCGGTAACAGATAAAGGTTTACAGGATGCTATGAAAACAGGAGTTCTTGCAGGATTCCCAATGGTTGATGTTAAGGCTACATTATTTGATGGTTCTTACCACGATGTAGACTCAAGTGAAATGGCATTTAAGGTTGCTGCATCACTAGCTTTAAAAGAGGCTAAGAATAAATGTAAACCAATACTTCTTGAACCAATTATGAAAGTACAAGTTGTTGTACCTGATGAATATTTAGGAAACGTTATGGGGGATATAACATCTCGTCGTGGACGTCCTATGGGTCAAGAATCTCGTGGTAATGCTCTTGCAATTGATGCAATGGTACCACTTTCAGAAATGTTTGGATATGCAACTTCACTTAGAAGTAATACTCAAGGTCGTGGGCAATTTACTATGACTCCAGATCACTTTGAAGAAGTTCCAAAAAATATTGCTGATGAAATTATTAAAAAAAGTGGAAACTAAATAATTATAAGCAGGTATAATTATGTATACTTGACTTATAATTGCTATAAAAAATAAAAAAAGTATTGCTATTTTTATTTAAATGATATAAAATTAAATATGTAAAAAAGAGAGGAGAAAAATAAAATGGCAAAAGAAAAATTTGATCGTTCAAAAGAACATGTTAACATTGGTACAATCGGACACGTTGACCATGGAAAAACAACTTTAACTGCTGCTATTTCTACAGTACTTGCTGGAAAATATGGTAACGTTAAGGTTGATTTCGAAAATATTGATAAGGCTCCAGAAGAAAGAGAACGTGGAATTACTATCAATACTGCTCATATCGAGTATAGTACTGAAAAGAGACATTATGCACACGTTGACTGTCCTGGACATGCTGACTATGTAAAAAACATGATTACTGGTGCAGCTCAAATGGATGGTGCAATCTTAGTTATTGCTGCTACTGATGGACCTATGGCACAAACTCGTGAGCATATCTTATTATCACGTCAGGTTGGAGTACCTCGTATGGTTGTATTCTTAAATAAATGTGATATGGTTGATGATGAAGAATTATTAGACTTAGTTGAAATGGAAGTTAGAGAATTACTAACTGAATATGGATACGATGGAGATAACACTCCAATTATTCGTGGTTCTGCACTTAAGGCTCTTGAAGGAGACCCTGCATGGACTGGAAAAATTATGGAATTAATGGATGCAGTAGACTCATGGATTGAAACACCAGCTAGAGATACTGAAAAACCATTCTTAATGCCAATTGAAGATGTATTTACAATTACAGGTCGTGGAACAGTTGTTACAGGACGTGTTGAAAGAGGTCAATTAAGACTTAATGACGAAGTTGAAATCGTTGGACTTAAACCAACTAAGAAAACTGTTGTTACAGGAATTGAAATGTTCCGTAAACAATTAGATTATGCTGAATCAGGAGATAATGCTGGTGTATTATTACGTGGTATTGCTCGTGAAGAAGTTGAAAGAGGACAAGTTCTTGCTAAACCAGGATCAGTTACTCCACATACTAAGTTCAAAGCTCAAGTTTATGTACTTAGTAAAGAAGAAGGTGGAAGACATACTCCATTCTTCTCAAATTATCGTCCACAATTCTATTTCAGAACTACAGACGTTACAGGTGTTATTACTTTACCAGATGGTGTAGAAATGGTTATGCCTGGAGATAATGTTGAAATGACAGTTGAATTAATTGCTCCAATCGCTATCGAAAATGGAACTAAGTTCTCAATTCGTGAAGGTGGTAGAACAGTTGGTTCTGGTAACATTTCAGAAATTATTGAATAATAATTAAAGCAAGTTAATTTCTTGCTTTTTTTTATTTTCTATGTTAATATATCTGCCATTGGGAGTGATAATATGTTACAGTTTTTAATAATATGGATTACAACTGTTTTAGCTAGTATTGGTGCTGATACCTCATTAGCATTTAAAATGATTAAAGATGTTGCTGATAGTGGATATAAAATTAAACTTGATAGAATGAAAGAGGTTAGTGATGCATTGAATCCTAATGTAAAACAAATGAATAATTTTATAAAATTAATTCCAGTTATTAATTTAATGAAATCATTCTCTGACTTAGTTGAATATAGTAATGTAAGAAATAATTTATTAGATGAATTTAGTGTTTTAGATTGTGTTGAAGAGATGACAGATGAAGAAAAGAAACAATATATGTTAAAACCTACGGCAATTAATGCAATAGTTATATATGCTAAATCTAAAATAAAAAAAGAAGAAAAAGATAAAAAAATTACAATTTCATTTAAAGATGGTAATGAAGAAGGAAAAATTACATTTAAACTAATTGAAAGAGATAATAAACAAGATATTTTTATTATAAGTAATGAAGGAATTGCAAAAAGCATGACTATAGAAGAACAAAAAAGCAAGATTCTAAAGACACTTCAATTAATAAAAGATGAAATTGATGAAAGATTTGATAATTATGATGACTTTAAAAAAGAGATTACAAAAAATAACAATAGTATAAGTCTAAATAATTATGATAAAAAAAATGATATTGTTAAAGATAGAAAAGAACAAATTGATGAATTAAATAATTTCAAAAAAGAATTATTAGATTCTAAGAATAATAATGAAAAAATAGATAATAATGATTATCAAAAAAGAAAGTAATTTTTATTTGTTACTTTCTTTTTTTTCTTTTAATAATTGAAAAATACTTTTCTTTTTTAAATCTTCTTTATCATCATTATTATTTTCTTTTTTCTTTTTTGAAAATTTTTTAGTAATTGGTGAAAATGTTTGATATAGGAAATAGAAAAATTTATTTGCTTTTATTTCAAAATCACCTGCATATTCATATCCCGTAGCTCCAAAATTTAATCTAAATTCATTTAGACTCGCAAATTTATTGTTATTTTTATTTAATTCAAAATTTGAAATACCACCCATATCAAATTTTTTTAATTTTTCTAAAGAATATTTTTCAATTAATTTCCATATTAATAAATGCTTTGCATTAAAATTTTTATACTGAGAATTGTATCCATCCATAAATAAATTAGCACACTTATTATGCTTTATAATAAAAGCACTAGCAAGAACAATTCCTTCAGGATGTTCTCTTAATAAGTTAGTTGCATATACTAATTCATTTTTTATTAAGTTAAGAATATTTTCTTCATATAGTTTTTTATTTATAGCTTTGTTATTTTCTTTTTCCCTATTTTTAAAAACAAGACTATTTGCAATATTACATTTTTCAACTTGACGTTGATACATTAATTGTACGCTTTGAACATATGCCTTTGTATCAATTTTAGCATAATATAAGTCAGCATTATTTGTTTCTGAAAATGATTTAAATATATCTTGATAAAAATCTAAGCTTCTCGGATATTTTTCTTTTGCTTGATTATATAAATATTCTAAATCTTCTTCACTTCCTTTATATATTTTTATCCCTTGCATATTAGCTTTTTTTATTTTTGTTTTCATATGTTTTGCAACAGATTTAAATAATTCGCTTGGTGACTTATTTATACTTATTATAGAATCAAATCTTGGTTTTATTCCTTCAAAGTAATTGTTGTAACCTAAATGATAATATCCTAATTTTATTAATTTATTGTAAAGTTCATCGTAATTTTCTTCTTTAGTTATATCTTTTGTTTTTGGATTATATTTACTCTTTATAATTAATGGATTAATTTTTAATGCCATTACGTGTTTTTTACTTAAATATTTAGATATTAATTTAGTAAATTTTTCAAGAGTTTCAGTATCTTCATAATCTGCTATAAAGCCTCTTGGTGCTGTTGCATATTTAAATCCATTTATTTTTTCAATTAATACTAAACTAGCAGCTTTAATTTCTCCTTCATTATCAAGACCTAATAAAATCGTTTTTTTCTTTTGTAGTTTCATTGTATTGGCATACTCGACACTTTGATACAGAGAAGATATTTTAAAATCTTTTGTGAAGTTTTCAAATTCTTCGTTAGTTAATTCTCTTACTTCCATAAATTCACCATCCATAATAATTGTACCAAATTTCTAACGAAAAGTCATCCATGCTTCGAAATATAAAACAA
>CAMKGA010000015.1 GCA_946412015.1 uncultured Caryophanales bacterium | reverse complement strand
TTGACGGTTTTTGTCGTGGACAAAATTCATGTCTTTATTTTCAACCTTCCTCCTATTCATTAAATAAATCTGGTAAGTCATTTTCAAGTAATATATAAGTTTTTGTAGTTGCTAACTTATTTATTATTGGAAATGCCTCTTTAACATCATTTATAACATATATATTATCTTTTTTATATTTAGATTTAATAAGCCCATCATATATTGATTTAGTTTGATTGCGACCTACTAATATTACATAATCAGCAACATCACTAATATATGTTCCAAAATTATAATTTGCTTCATATTGCTTATCACCAAGTTCTATCATACCTGGTGTTACTACTATTTTTTTACCATCCATCAATCCTAATACTTCAAGAGCCATCTTAGAACCTACTGGATTAGAATTATATGCATCATCTATAATATAATTTTTTCCATATGGTTTTAATTCTAATCTATGTTCAATAGTCTTAACAGATGCAACACCTCTTTTAAGTTCATCAATACTCATACCAAACTCACGACCAAGTAGTATTGCAGCAAGTATATTATATACATTATGTTTACCTAATAGTTTAGTATTAAATGTATACTTATTCTTATCACCCTTAAATATACAATCAAAAGTAGTTCCACTACCAGAAAGTTTTATATTAACGGCTCTAACATCTACATCATCACTATCTATACCAGTCCAAAGAATCTTACAATTATTTTTCAACTTATAACTTCTTTGATATGGATCATCTCCATTTAATATTCCAACTCCATCACTTGGCAACGATTCAATAAGTTCAAATTTTCCTTTTTGAATATTTTCACGTGATCCAAAAGACTCTAAATGAGCTTCTCCAATAGTTGTAAGTATTCCATATTTAGGTTTTACAAGTTTACAAGTAGTTTTAATCTCTCCTACTTTAAAAGCACCCATCTCAGCAATAAACATATCATTAAATTTATCTAAATACTGATTTATTGATCTAATAAGTCCATATGGAGTATTAAAATTTTTAGGCGTAGCAAATGAATTAAACTTCACATTCAAAATATCATTTAATATATTCTTACTACTAGTCTTACCATAACTACCAGTAATACCAATAACTGGTAAATTCATTGAAAATAACTTATTTTGAGCCATATGTTTAAAATGAAGATAAACACACTTTTCAACTGGTATATTAATTTTATTTACAAGCCATAATACAAAATGATTTAAATATGTAACTACACTTAATATTAAATAGTATACAGTTATATTATTCTCATTAAATAACAAAATCATAACTAAAAGAATAATAGAATATAAAACAAGCTCTGTTACAAACATTCTTTTTACTCTAGAAGTTATAACTAATGGTTTTTTAACCTGTTCTTTTACACTTTTTATCTCAATGATTGCAAATAAAGTAAGGAGTGCAAATAAAATATTTGTAATAACATTATTTAATATAAAACCTACTACTATGATAAACAAAACTAAATCATAACTTAAAAATACTTTCTTTAAATTATTCTTTATCCAAAGTAAATATCTATTAGATTCATCATAATAATTTTGTTGTAACATATGAATAGACTTTTTACTTTTAATAACTGTTAACCAAATAAGTGGCACTAAAGATAATAAAAAATATAACATATAATCACCTCTCATCTAAAAATACTTTAATAACCTTTATTACTTGTGGTAACATCTCTAAATATGCATAATGAGTACATCCCTCATAAATAACAAGTCCAGAATCTTTAATTAATGATTCTAACTCTTCTGCATCACTAACAGGTACAGCCTCATCATTAGTACCCCAAAATATAAATGTTGGACATTTAATTTTCTTTACATCTTCTCGAATATCTAAATTAACAGTCTCAACAAGTATCTTTCTCATCATTTCTGATGCATTCTTATAATCAGTAGAACCAATATGCTTTTTAGCAAATCCTTCTAGTTTATTTAAAAGTGGTATCTTTTTAGCTGCCTTTAATATTTTAGTCTTTAATGGCATCTTTTCTACACCCTTTTTAAATGGACTTGCAAAAAGTATTAGTTTTTTTACTTTATACTTACTTGCATAAGCTAAAGATATTTTACCACCAAATGAATGCCCTATTAATACCGGATTTTTAACATTTAAACTTTCTAAAAACTCACGTACACACTCAACATAATCATAAATTGTCCATACCTCACTAGGTTCACTAGAAAGGCCATAACCAGGTAAGTCAAGAATTATAATGTGACCCTTTAACTTATCTCCGACAGGTTTCATCATTTCAATATTTTGACCCCATCCATGAAGTAATACTATATCAGTACCCTCTCCATACTCAATATAATTAATATCAACACCCTTAATATGTTTCATATAATCACCATCACTACATATAATAATAACATATTCTGGATAAAAAAAAAAGAAATTGCCAATATTTTCTTTTTTTTCTTATGTTTAACTTTGTAAAGCTGATTTCTTTAATGTGATAACTGGGCGAACTGCTTGGCCGTAGACCTGCACAACATTCGAAGGCACGCTCGCGCCGGAGCGAGTGCCCACAATCCAGACATCAGCAGTTTTATCTGTATTTGTTGTCATTGTCCAATAATAGTAGTTTTCTCCCATTACCCATGTTGGAGTATCCTCTGTTACTGTTATTTGAAGACTTGTTACATTAGATTGAGTTAATTCTATTCCTAAATTATCTCTTAAATCATCTAATGTAATTAATCTTGCATTTGTTGCATTAGGTGCTTGAGCTGTTTTCCATGCATCTACTACATATTTTACTTCTGACTGTGCATAATCCGTTGTACATCCACTTGAGTCTCCCAAATCATTACAATTAGCACTACTATAATATGCCATGCCACCTACTGTTCCATTATAGTTTATATCATATGCTTGTTGATAATATGATACACTTGTATTTCGTGTTACATACATATTTACATGTCCTGCTCCATATTGATTTACTTGAGCAACTGTTAATGGATCTTTCTTTAATAGTTGTACTTCTTCTTCATTTACACCACTATTCTTGATTACATAATAATCTACACCATTATAATTTATAGGAGTTCCAGCGGTATATGATATGTAAGTTGGTGCTTCATATTTTCCATACTCATAATCTCCTGTACTTCTTCCCGCAACTGTACATCCAGCTAAATATACTGATGAGTCGCTATTTAATTGTGTCTGCGAACATACTACTTGATTCCCACTATATTCAATTGTTAATTGATCTACACTTGTTGGAAATCTTCCATTATCTAGCAAGTATGATGCAATTGCTAGTTCTATTGAACGTCCATATGCATCAACACTACGCTTATCTGCAGATATTCTAGCTTTTCTTATAATACTCATAACAAGTGGAGTTACGATTAAAGCTAGTATTGCTAGTATTACTAATACTGCTATTAATTCTATTAAGGTAAATGCTTTCTTTTTCATAAACTTCCTCCTATCTTATATATTACCTTTATATTAAGTCTATCAAAAAAAAGACAAGAGTTATATTTAAATTTATTCAAATTTGTTAAATGAAATCTTTATTTTAATTAAATATATATTTTGTTCCAAAATAAGATTTTTTAATATTAACATAATATACTCTAGCACTTCCATCTAAACTATATTTATTTTTATCAGTTAAATCACCATTTTCATACTTGTAATATGTATGTTCCCAACAATTTGCTTCATCCATATCTGATGTTAAAATATTATAATCGTTTTGTTTAGTAACTGAATAATATATTGATACAATGTGATTACAATTACAATCTTTTAAAATTCCACTTTCATAGTGTATTGCAATCATATTTCCATTATTATTTTGATAAATATTATAAGTGCTACTACTACAATGTTCCGGTGCAGGTCCTGACTCAGTTACAACATCAATAAGCTTATAATCATTATCAATTATTTTTTGCTTTTTTAACTGATTAAATAGGTTATCTTTCTCAGCATCACTACTTTCGCACCCTGATAAAATAAGTATAAATGATAGAAAAATAAAAAGTATTATAATTTTATTATATTTAATTAATCTCACTATAATCACCTAATATGATATTATCATATTTTATAAATACTTACTATCTTAAAAAAATAAAAAACACGCAAGAATTATTGCATGTCTCTAATTTTTTAGTTAAATAAAATAATAGATAATTATTTATCACTATCATTTTTAAAATCAAATTTTTTTATTTTTTCCTTTACATCAGGTACTATATTCTTATACTTTTCAATTTTTTGTTTTATATAATAATTATATCCCTCTTTAAAATATGCATAATAATTAATTGGTTTTGAACCTAATCTTCTAAAAATTTCTTTTCCATATGCATGTCCAAATGTTTCAGCCTCTTTTTTTAAGCCATCCCATATTTCTTGACTAATACCAGAAGAATAGATTGTCTCATTTGAAAATGGTAAACCCTTAATATGAGTAACTTTAGTATCCTCAACTGAAATAATAATAGGAACATTATCTTTTTTTACTACTGTCATATTTAAATTTCCATTAATCATTCTAACATTATAAATAGATTCAATAGAATTATTTAAATCATTAAATTCTACATCATTAAATACTAAGATAATATATTTATTTAATATAATTAATCTCTCATCTAACTCTATATTTATATTTTGTAATTTAAGAATATTAGTAAGTTCTACATCATTACTTATTTTATCCTTAGAATTTTCTTTTACAATTTTGTATTCAAAATACTTTCTGATTTTTACATCAATTAATTCATTTGAATATATTATTGTATCACTATATACTAATTCATTTCCCATTTTATCTTACCACCTTACTAGTTTTATCAATTGATTCTTTACTATTACAATATGTATTATAATATTTTTTTGCTATATAAGTTAACATAGTATTAAATGTAATTTGTTTTAAATACTCATCCATTGCGCCACCAAATCCTCGTGGTTTATCATTCAACACTATATCTTTATCATTTGATTCTAAAATTGAATTAACTAATATATTTTGATGAATTAAATTATAAGGATCAAATATTGCGATAGACCCTGTCCACCCTTGCATTGAAAAACTAAATTTTGCAGATTCATTTGGTGTATATGTTTTGTCAAGCCCTCTTGGATGCTTTACATATAATCCTAAATTACCTTTATTTGAACTTGGAGACTCAGGAAATGGAATTTCTCCCATTCTTCTAACATAATCACTTGATAAGAACTTTTTATTTATATAGTTTACACTATATATTGCCTTAGCGAGTTTAGCAAGATCGTCACTAGTTGTAAATATTCCAGCAGAACCAACTGCCCCACCTAATATTCTAGCTTTTGGATCATGTACATAGTTATAATTATTATTACCACTTGTATTAGTAGTTTTAGGATTAAACAAAGTATTTTTTAAATTTAATGGAGTTAAAATAAACATATCTATTAAATCTTCAAATTTTAAATCAATATTATATGTTTCTTTTACTCTTTTACATAATGCTTCTCCTATTATAATAGCTCCAAAATCAGTATATTTATTAATAGTTCTATCATTTGATTTTAAACTTGCAGTTTTTAATATAGTATATGCTTCTTCAATACTTTTAGCACTCGTAATATTACCTTTAGTTTCTATCTCACCACATAATCTAATTAAATCATTAAATGTAAAATCTTCTAAACCTTTAAAGTCTTTATCAACGTCACTTATTCTTTCATTTAAATTAATAAGTCCTATTCTTTCAAATTCAAAAGCTAAAATCAAAGTATATAATTTTGTTATGGAAGCAACATCAAATAAAGTATTTTCGTTTATTTTTAAATCGTTATTACGTGAAGAATTACCTCCAATAAATTTTAATTTAATCTCTCCACTATTATCAAATGATGGAATATATATACAACTTGATATACCTGAAATATAATTTATATCATATTTACTTTTTTTTATTAAAAACTCTTTAGTACATATTTCCATATTTTCTCTTATACTATTAATTACTTCTTCTAAACTAATATCTTTTTTTGTTAATTCTAAACTTCTATTAATTAATTCATCTCTATTTTCAAATGTACTTCCTTTTTTTTCTAAATCTTCAATAACTTGATTTATTCTATCTACTCTATTCATATTACCTCACTATTTAAATGCTTTTAATGTTTTTTGTTTTGCTTCTTCTCTTGACTCATTGGTAATTACTTTTCCATCTTTTGATGTTTCTATTAAATTATCAATTGCAAGTTCAGTAAATTTATATGCTTCATACAATCTTGGATCAATTAATGCATCATCAGTTATATATTCATCATTATCGTTTGTTACATTATTTTTTTGATTTATATATATTTTCTTTAGAATATCTTCTTCTTTTATATTTTTTAAAGTACCAACAAAATTTATATTATGAAAAAGCAAACTATATCTAAGTAAAAATCCTACATTACAAGACCATAAACCTTGTTCTTTTAATTTATTCATATCTATATAATCAAAGTTAATAAATTGTTGCCATGGAATATCTTTAATATGATACTTCTTTTCGCTACCAATAGCTGGACGCCATAATAATTCACTAACTTTATGTAATATTTCTAAACTATCTTCTTCTCTTAATACTAATAATTTTAAAGCAATAAGTTTATCTTTTATATCCTTACTTCCTTTTACTACTTCATCAATATGGTAGTTTTGAAAAACATTTGTAAGTTCACTTATATTTTTTATATAATCTTTATTAGTAATTGTAGTATGTTCCTTAACTACTTCTTTAATTATTTCATCATATTCTTTATTTTCACCGAGAAAATATCTAAGTAATTTATTATTATCTTTACCTAGATAATAAGCACCATATCTACCATGATCTTTAAATCCAGTAAACTCTTGTGATTCTTTATCTTTTAATGTTCCAGATAAATAGTATTGTGGGAATCTACCTACATCGTGTAAAAGTCCATCAACACTTCCACTTAGTGTATATGATTCATTAAAGAATCCTGATTTTAATGTAGTATTTCCTACTGCATCACTCATAGTAATACCATGATTTACTTTAAGTTTAATATCAGTACCTATATTCATATTCTTCTTTTGCATTTTTAAAAAACAATCATTAGCATATAACTTATATTTTTCTTTCATATCACTTATTTTATTAAAACTTATCATTTTATATTCCCCCTTAAATTAAGTTTTTTCTCTAAATCATATATATCATTACATAGTTTATAAAACTCTGGTCTACAATCATATATTTTTTTATTATCTCTAGTTGGATGAATTCGATTAGTAAGCAATATAGATGCAATATGTTTATTTCTATCTATAATAATACTAGTTCCTGTAAATCCTAAATGAAATATAGTATCCATACTACCTAGATTACCTGTTGCAGTAGATTTACTACCTACTATCCACCCTACTGTTCTATATCTTTTTTCATCTTCTAATATTAATGGTTAATAATATAAATCAATTATATTCTTGGATAAATATCTCATACCATTAAAATATCCATTATTTAATATCATTTCACAAAAATTTGTAATATCTTTTATTGTTGAAAATAATCCAGCATGTCCACAGGTTCCACCTAAAACATATGCTTTTTCATCATGTACAACGTCTCTTACAACGCCTCTTTTATCTATTTCAGTTGGTGCACACAATTTTTTATCTTTAGGATTAAAACAACTATTAAGCATATTAAGCGGAATGAACACTTCTTTTTTAGCTACTTCATCTAATTTTTCATGATAAATATTTTCTATCATAAATCCTAATATAATAAATCCAATATCTGAATAAACTACTTTACTATTAGTTTTATAAACTAAATCTAAATCATATATCCTATTTATATATTCTTCTTCATTCAAATTAATATCTGGTTTTAAATCTGCTGGAAGTCCTGACGAGTGTGTTAAAAGATCTATTATTTTTATATTCTTATGTTTAAAACGTGGTAAATAACTACATACTAAATCATTTAAACTAATCATTTTTTTATCTAACATTCTACTTATAATAGTATTGGTAACTACTACTTTAGTTAATGATGCCATATCATATAAAGTATTAATACTATTTTTTTCAATACTAGGATATAATGCTTTATTTCCAACACTACCAATATATTTATTAAATGGTGTTATTAATGAATAATTGGCAGATGGAAAAGCTTCATTATTAATCATTTCTAATAATTTATCTTCTATCATATTATTTTATCTTTACCTTTATACTATCTTTTTTATTTAATTTATCAAATAACTTCTTAGAATTACCATATAATAATTTTTCTATATTGTCTTTACTATAATAATTTAATAAACAAGATACAAGCTCATCTTTAATAGTAGAATAATTAAATATTGGACAATCTAAATATTCTATATCCTTATCTGCACAAAATGTCATATCATCTGTACTTAGTGCAATATTATCTAAACCACCAAATAAATTTTCTAAATACTTAATATGCTCTACATATTTTTCTATTACTAATTTATTATCTGTCTTATCTCTTAGAGAGTTTTCAAATACAAAACCTCTATTTGAGAATAATCCTACTAATCCGTTTAAACTTTTTATTTTAAGTAATTGTTCATCAGTTAAATTTCTATCTCTTTTACATAAATTATAAACATTTGAATGAGAAGCATAAACAATTGGATTTAACTCTACACTACTAGCACATTTTGCAACCTCAATTATATCATCAAATGTCTTTTTATTAGCATGAGATAGGTCAAGTCCAATTCCAAGCTCAAACGCATGAAAAACAAACTTAACTCCTTCTTTAGTAAGTCCTATATCTGATCTATTGCCTGAACCATATTTATTCTTTTCATTCCATACTGGAAGTATTGCTCGAAGCCCTAATTCATATAAAATATCTAAATCCTTAATATCGACATAATCACATCCTTCAATGGACATAATTATATCAATATTTTTAATATTTCTCTCTTCTAATAATTTTTTTACTACTTTAAACATTTCTATTACACTAACAGATTCATTGTAATAATTTTTGTGATATTCGTTCTTCATCTCTTCTTTAGACATAAAGCACAAATTAGCTATCACACCAGTAACATTATTTTCATTATAATTTTTAATAAAATTATCAATAAATTCATAATCATTTTCTAAATAACTTGTATATAATTTTGTAAGCAAATCAAAGTGTAAATCTATCATTAAATCCCCCCTCTTTTTGTTGCATATTATACCAAAAAATCATAATTTTATCAAATTAGCTTTTATATAATTTCGTAAGTAATATAGGTGTAGTAATTAAACTTATAATAAGTAGTAATGTGTTTATTAAAATATTATTTTGAATTAAAATATAAACTAAAAATAATACTGTTATATTTATTATAATATGAAATAATATAGATAACTTTAATGTTTTGTATTTATCATATAAATATATCATAATAAATGATAAGAAAAATGTATATATCATATTTATAATATTAGGAAAATGCATTAATGAAAATAATATACTAGCAATAATTACTGATTTTTTATGATTTAAATATAATTGTAATCTATTATAAACGATTCCTCTAAATAATAACTCTTCTAGTATTGGACCCATTATACCGGTTGTTAAAAATAAAGTAAAAAGCGGTATATCACTTATTATATAATTATCTGTAATATGTATTACATTATTAATGAAATAAATTAAAGTATTATAAAAAATTGCAATAGAAATACCTGATAGAATAATTAGTATAATTGTTTTTAAACTTATATTAGTATTTATTTCATTCTTTTTATATGGCTTAATTAATACTAAAAATATAATTCCAAATACAATAAACGTTATAGAAGTAATTAGTAAAGCATGTAAGTTCATATAATTTAATAAATCTGTTTTATATTGTGACGTTTCTATTATTTCTAAATCTGTAAATGATTTATATAATTTTCTATAGGTATCTATATTATGACTGTTAAATGATGCTATAAATAAATTTTGAATAAAAAATTGGCCAAGTATAAATATAATTGGCCAAAGTATTATGTGAAGTATTTTTTTCATTCTTTATTATCTTTTAACATCTCTCTAACAGTCGTACCTAATGTTGCAATGTTTTGTAAATCTGATGGAACAATTATTTTTGTTGCCTTGCCATCAGCTACAGTCTTTAATGCATCCAAACTCTTTAGAGCAATTACTTTTTCATCTGCTTTAGCGTTTTTAATTAGTTCTATACCTTGTGCTTCTGCTTGTTTTAATTTTAAGATTGCCTCAGCTTCTCCTTCTGCTTTTTTAATGCGTGATTCTTTTTCAGCCTCAGCACGCAAAATTGCACTTTCTTTCTCACCTTCAGCAATTAAAATACTACTTCTTTTTTCACCTTCTGCTTTTAAAATGGCTTCTCTTCTTTCACGTTCTGCACGCATTTGTTTCTCCATTGCTTCTTGAATTTCTCTTGGAGGAAAAATGTTTTTAAGCTCTACTCTATTTACTTTAATTCCCCAAGAATCTGTTGCTTCATCAAGTATTGAACGCATCTTTGAATTAATAATATCACGACTTGTTAATGTTTGATCTAGTTCTAATTCTCCTATTATATTACGAAGTGTTGTTGCAGTTAAGTTTTCAATTGCAGATATTGGTTGGTCTACTCCATATGTATAAAGTTTTGGGTCAGTTATTTGAAAATAAACAACTGTATCTATTTGCATAGTTACATTATCTTTAGTAATAACTGGTTGTGGATCAAAATCCTTTACAATTTCTTTTAAATTTACTTGTCTAGATATTCTATCTATAAATGGTATTTTTATGTGTAACCCATTTTGCCATGTTGTATAATACGAACCTAATCTTTCTATTACATATGCTTTTGCTTGTGGTACTACTCTTATATTTGGAATAACAATAATAACTATAATAACTAAAATAATAAATAATAATAACATAATTAATCAATCTCCTTTACTTTTAATTTAACTCCTTCAATTTTTAGTATTTCAACTACCTTACCCTTTTTTATTTCTTCATTTGCAATTGCAGTCCACCTCTTACCATCTACTTTAACCTCACCTGGAGAAAGCTTCTCTATATCTTGAGTAACAACACCGTGCATTCCAATTACCCTATCTAAATTAGTTCTAGATTCTTTTACTTTCAATTTTTTCATTAAATAAGGGCGTGTTGTAAACAGTAATAATATACCACCAATTACAAAAATTGCAAACTCAATTTCAATATTATTTATAAATATTGATATAATCATAGATATAATACCACTTACTACAAACCAAACTGTTGTAAGTTGTACTGTAGATATTTCTATAACTACCAATAATAATATAATAGCAAGCCAGATAAAAGTCACAATATCACCTCTTTATAGATAGATTATACTAAATATTTAAAATAATTACTAGAATTTATTATTAGCTTTTAATATATTTTACATATTATATTTTTTTAATTAACTTTTTTAAATATTTTTTTTTAACATTTTTTAAAAATTTTTTAAAAACATCTTGACGATGAAGATAAAATAAGATATAATTTATCTTGTCAGCAAATTTAATGACATCTGCGGGTGTAGTTCAATGGTAGAACTCCAGCCTTCCAAGCTGATAACGTGGGTCCGATTCCCATCACCCGCTCCATTTGAAGACAACTTACGGACTAATTAAAGTTCGTAAGTTTTTATTTTGTCCGTAGTCAGGCTTGGAAAGGCTTGTTCTACCAAATATAAAGATAATGTTCTCTTTCTAGGAAGGAGGACATTTTTTATGCTTGAATTTAAAACTACCCAAGAACTTAAACCTAATCCTAAACTACTAGAACTTATTAAAGACTTTACCTATAAAACTAAAAAAGGAAAAGTTAAAGTTCTTCTAAATACTAATTTGCAGTTTATTGAACCAACTGAGTATCTAATTACATATCCTATTACTCTTACTATACTTGAATATAAAGTAAATGAAATTAGTAATAAACCATTCTACATTAAAGAGCATAAAGAAAAGTATAATTCGAAAGAAATTGAATCTTTTTTAAGAAATTTTCAAATTTAGGGTATACTTTTTGCATTTAAGTGAGGAAACAATTAGAGAAATATTAAAAATTAGACTTCGTAAAACTTACTTTGATTAAGGAAACTAATGAGAAATATTAATTTTTTTCAAATTTATGGTTGTTTTTTTGCGTTTTTGTTAGGAAACATATGAGAGGTATTTTAATATTTCTCAAAATTGAAAGAAAGGAGGAAAATTATGAGATGTGGAGTTTATGTAAGAGTATCTACTGATGACCAAAGAGATAATGGCTATTCTATTGATTCACAACTTAGAATGATTAAAGAATATTGTGAAAAGAATGATTACGATATTGTAGATGTTTATAATGATGCCGGACATTCTGGAAAAGATTTAATGAGACCAGAAATGCAAAGGCTACTTAAAGATATTAAATCAAAGAAAATTGATAAGTTAGTTGCTATTAAAGTAGATAGATTAACTAGAAACAACTATGATGGATTTTGGCTACTTAATTACTGTGAAGAACACGATGTTAAGATTGAATTAATACTTGAACCTTATGATGTATCTACTGCTAATGGTGAAATGATATTTGGTATGAATTTAGTATTTGGTCAACGTGAAAGAAAAGAAATTGGTGCAAGAACTAAACGTGCTATGGAAGAAATGGCATTAGAAAAAATACACCCAAGTAAAGCACCTTATGGATATATTAGAAATAAAGAAACAGGCCATTTAGAAGTAGAACCTATTGAAGCACAAGTCGTTAAAGAGATATTTGAACTATGTAAAAAAGGTCATTCTACTAGAAATATTGCAACTATTATGAAAGATAATAATGCTTATTTAAAACAAGGTAAATGGAAAGCAGACAGAGTTTATAAAATACTTACTAATTCTATTTATATTGGTATATTTGAATATGGAAAGTATAAAAGAAAACCACAAGATGTTTTAAGAGTTGAAGATTATTGTGAGCCAATTATTGATATAAATACTTGGAATACTACAAGAGCAAATTTAGAAAAGAATAAACATCCAAACTATGGAGAGCATATTCATTTATTTGCAGGATTAGTAAAATGTCCATTATGTAATGAAATACTTGCTGCTAGTGAATCATTTAAAACCTATAAAGGTAATACCAAAATTTATTACCATTTAAGGTGTAAAAACACTAATTGTAAAGGATATGGTTATCACTATAATTCAGATAAAATTGAAAACAAATTAAAAAGAATTTTAAACGAATTAACTAGATTTATGTATGATAATTCTAATGAAATAATTACTTGTAGTTCTACTAAAAGTAAAGAAGTTAAAGAAATAGAAAAAGCCATTGAAAAGTTAAAAGTTCAAGAAAAAAGATTAGTTGATTTATATTTAAGTTCTACTTTAGATGTAGAAACTATTAATCATAAAAATGATGTTATAAAAAAAGAAATTGATAAATTAAATAAAAAGAAAACTACTCTTAATCCAGATAATGACTTTAAAGAATACACAGTAGAACTTCTTAAAAAGCTTGATTATGAAGAAGATAATGGAGATTTTATCTTTAAAAACAATTTAAGTTTTGCTTATTTATTTGATAGTTTAAATAGAAAAGCACAAAAAGAATTAATTAATAGATTAATATCTTCAATTGAAATAACTAGAGATGATAACTACAATATTGAGATTAAAAATATCAAATTTACAGAAGAATTTATCTCAAAAAGTACACAAGATTATATTGATTATTTAAATGAACTACTAACTGATAATAATATTGGTATAACTTACAAAGAACAAATTAATAAAGAAAAATTATTAGAATTAGAAAAAGATTATACTATTATGTCATTAGTAAAAATGGAAAATAATCTATATTCTGAAGAAGAGTTAAACAACTATATTAATTTAATGAAAGAACATTTCTATGTAGATGGAATTATTAATTGCCCTTATATTGAAGGCAATAATATAGTTGATACTTTAATTCTTATACCAAAAAATGAACTAATAAATGTTTAAAATTAAGAAAGGATTGATAAAATTATGGAGATAAAATATACAAGACAAGGAGATTATTTAATACCAAATTTATATTTAGATAATGATGAAGATTGTGGAAGAATTGGTAAATATGGAACACTAAGATTACACTTTATTGCACAAAACAAAGAAGCACTTTATGAAACACTTTTAATGACAAATAAACTAACTCATCATCTTCTTTTAGTCAGTGATTCTTGCGAAAGTTTATACAAAATACTAATGGAAGATTATATTAAAAATGATGAAAAACTGTCTGAAAAAAGTAAAGAATCAAATCCATTAGAATGGGCAGAGTTAATGAATAATTACAAAAATATTGCTGAAGAAATTGTCTTAAATGAATATGTTTTTGAATAAATAATCTTCAAAAAAGAGGAAAAAATTATCAAAATAATTTAATCCTCTTTTTATATTTTTTAGAATGTGGGAGTAAAAGTCGTGTCTAGCCAGCACTGAATTTATACTCCCGCATAAATTCTACTATGGGAATTCCCATACCCTTTATAAAATTATATATTATCTTTAATCTCAATAAGACAAAGTTTATGATCAAAATTATTTTCTAATATTTCTTTTGAATTAATATTTATTTTGTCACTAACTATAATATGGTCTAATTGCTTATCTTTTCTAGTTGGAACGTCTATTAAATCTTTACAATTTTTCATTATATTTGGAAAAATATTATTAACATTATCATAATTAAAATCACCGCATAAAATAAAGTCAGAATTTAATTCATATTCACTATTAAATTTTTTATCTGCTGTTTCAAATATTTCAATATAGTCTAACGGATTCTTTTTAAATACATGAAATGGTAAACAGTGTCCTGTAATAATCTTATAATTTTTAATGGTTGCAATAATAAAGCCTTTGTCATGTGAATAATATGTTATATTATTATCTACTGAATATACTAAATTAGGGTTATCTAGCATAAATAATTCTGGATTTTTTATTTCGTATTTTGAGCAAATTACAACACCCATTCTACATCCAACGTTTATATGTGAATCTGATAACTCATATTGAATATTAAATTTAAGTTCTGAATTTTGTTTAATATATTCAGCCATTGGAGGTAAGTAGTCAGATTTTATTATTGCTTCTTGCAAACATAAAATATCTATATCTTCTCCTTTAATTCTTTTTAATATGTATTCATAAGAAGAATAATCTAATTTTCCATCTTTGTTTGTTTCATCTTCACCAATATTCCAAGTAGCAATTCTCATTCTAACACCTCCAAAATATCATTCATATTGTTAATAGTTTTAAAGTCACTTTCTGAATATTTTCTATTCCTATCCATTAATAATAAATTAAATCCATATTCTTTAGCTTTTTGCAAAATATGTATTCTATCATCAATATAAAGTGATTCACTAGGGTTAACATCTTTGTATTTTTCAATAAATATATCAAATAGTTTTTCTTCTTTTATTGTAGTAAACATAGATGATATTATGATACCTTTAAAATATTTATCTATTTCTTTATTCTTTAATACTCTAAAAGAAGATGGCCATCCATTTGAAATAATATATAGATTATGATTTTTTGATAATTTCTCTAATATTGGTTTATCATCATCAAAGAATATGAATTTATCATCATTATAAACACAATCGTCAGCTAGTTTGTTTGCAATATCTATATTTGCGTTAGGATATTTTATATCTTTCAAAACATTGTAGTAATAATTTGAAAACATTGCATGTTCATCATTTTCGGTTTTAGGTTCTTGTGTTTGCAAGTATAAGTATTTTTTCAAACTTATTTTTAATTGTTCTTCATCTACTAAACTCTTATTTACAATATTCCAAAAGTTAGTAGTAATAAACCAATGTCCACTTTTAGGTTCTGCTAATACACCACCTATATCAAATATAATATTATTAATTTTATCCATATATTTTCACTCCATATTATATTATGCTACAATTAATTTTCTTCTTTTAATTCAAAATTTTTCTTTTCTTCCTCAACAGCACTAATTAATTCTTGCTCTGTTGGCATATGTAATTTATATTCAGAAGAGAATATTGTTTTATTATCTTCAGGAAGAGTATATTTTACAACTGTTTCATTTTTATTGGTTGATAATAATATTCCTACTGTTGGTTTTTCATCGTCTTGCTTAATTTCTCTATCATAATAATTAACATACATTTGCATTTGTCCTATATCTTGATGAGATACTTTCCCAATTTTTAAATCAATAATAACAAAGCATCTTAAAAGTCTATTATAAAAAACTAAATCCGGATAAAAATGATCTTCTTCTAGTGTTAATCTTACCTGATTTCCAACATAACTAAATCCTTTACCTAATTCTAATAAAAATTCCTTTAAATGTTCTATAATATTCTTTTCTAAATCAGATTCTAAATAATCTGTATTTTCTTTTATATCTAGAAACTCTAATATGAATGGGTCTTTCACTAAATCTTTATTGGTCTTTAATATTTGTCCTTTTTCAGATAGTTCTAATATTTTTTCTTTATTAGCAGATATAGTTAATCTTTCATATAACAATGAATCTCTTTGCCTTTGAAGTTCTCTAACACTCCATTTAGAATTGATACATTCATTTAAATAAAAATTTCTTTTTGGTTCTTCATCAATTTTAATTAATTCTAAATAGTGAGACCAACTCAATTTGGCAGACACTGTCTTCCAAATTGGATACATTAGATAAAATTTTCGCATAGTTCTTAAATTCCTTGAAGAAAAACCTTTACCGAACTCATTAGTTAATCTTTGCGATAACTTTTCAAGCACGGCATCGCCATAACTTGCTCTTTCGTCACCTTGCTGTATTTCCATAATTGCTTTTCCTATATTCCAATATAAATTAAGCATTTCTGTATTTACAGTCTGATAAACTTTATTTCTACTATTTATAACTAAATCTTTGATATTATCAAAAATATTATTTATATCATTATCATTGCTTATTAATTCATTACTCATCAGTTTCCTCCAATCATTTATATATTAAAGACTTCATATGCATAAATTATACAATAAATTTGGGAATATTTCCATACTCCCGTTGAAATTTAATAATAATTCATATATAATATTTTCAGAAAGAGAGCGTTATGGTTCGTAAGCTGTTGCTTAATCGCTCCATAAGGAAATACGCTCGAACTTTTCGAGCTTTTTTAATACAACTAACTCATGTTTGGGTTAGTTTTTTTATGTATCGAACTCCACGTTTAAGCTTGGAAGTCATACAAAGACTATCCTACAAAGAAAGGATGTTATTTATGATAAATATTGCAAGCAAGAAGTTTTATTGAAAAATCATTAAAAAAGAAGTTAGAGCTTATATGTGAGTTTTCAAATACTACTTTAAAAATCGTAAATGGTAGTATAAGAAAAATTGATAGAACTAACTTAACTTATGTTGAAGCTCATAGAACAATAATTAATGATATAACATTTCTTGCTTTTAATTATTCTAAAGAGATATTCATCGAGAACTTATCTAATATGTAAATGGTAAAATACTTGCTAAAATAAATGATATACAGTCTAAAATTAAAGACCCATATAAGTATGATAAGTATTGTAAAAAAACTGAAGACATCTAAAATAATCTTAGTAATTATGATAAAAAAAGGAATCTCGAACGAGATTCTAATATACTTTTGTAACTGTTCCTTTTCCAACAGTTCTGCCACCCTCACGAATGTTAAACTCTGTTCCTACTTCCATTGCTACATTACTTATAAGTTCAACAGTCATTTTAGCATTATCGCCAGGCATAACCATTTCAACATCATTTGGTAATGTAATAACACCAGTAATATCAGTTGTTTTAAAATAGAATTGTGGGCGATAATTATTAAAGAATGGCGTATGTCTTCCACCTTCTCCTTTTGTTAAAACATAAACATCCGCATCAAATTTTGTTGCAGCTTTAATAGAATTAGGTTTTGCAATAACTTGACCTCTTTCTACATCTTCTCTTGAAACATCTTTTAATAACAATCCTACATTATCTCCTGCTTCAGCATAGTCAAGTAATTTTCTAGACATTTCTATTCCCGTAACTGTTGTTGTTATTATTTCATGATCTAATCCTATTATTTGTACTTTATCATTTAATTTTATAGTTCCTCTTTCAATTTTACCAGTAACAACAGTTCCTCTACCTGTAATAGTAAATACATCTTCAACAGACATTAAAAAAGCACCATCTTTATCATAAGTTAAATTAGTATTAGGATCAACTGTTCCTGTACTATTTTCATTACTATTAGTAGTATTTTTTTCTTGAACTTGTTGATTATTAGTGTCATTGTTAACAGAAGCATCTTTTTTCATTAGTTTACCAGCACCAAAAACTACAACAATAGCCAAAATTACAACTATAATAATAATAGTAACTAATATAAACTTCTTATTTCTATTTTGATTATTCATAGGTTGTTGATAGTTGTTTTGTGGTTGACTATTATATACAGGTTGTTGTATTTGACTTTGAATTTGTTTTAAGTTTGTTCCACAATTAGGACAAAACTCAGTTCCATCAACTACTTGACTTCTACAATTAGGACAAAACATACCTTATACCTCCTAATATAATTATAACATAAATTTCTTAATTTTTTTTAAAAAATTTATGCTGTAAATGTTAATATGGAATTGGACAAAAATGTCAATATAGGAATTGGACAGTTTTGTCCAAAAAAAGATTGACATTTACATGAACGAAAGAGAACATGATTTATTAATAGAAAAAAACAATAAAGTTAGATTAACACAATCTGACTTTATTAGAAAACTAATTAATGAAAAAAGTAATGCAGACATTACTTTTTTGATATATTAATATTCATTTCTATTTTTGATATTTGACCACATATTTCATTACATCTTTGGTCTAAAAAAGAGATAAATTCTGTTCCTAGTATATTTTTTAATAGGACAAATAATTCATTGTTAGGATCTGTTAATTTTATTGCTTGATAATCAGCAAGAATTTCTTCAAATTGAAAACCACTATTAGAAAAATATTCAAATCCATGACCAGCTGTTTTTTGAGCTTTACTTGCAATAGTATTATTATCTTTAATGCTTGCAAGACCTTGTATAAATGATTGACCATCATATATAGAATCTACTATATCTTCTATCATACTAATTAAATCTAATTGACTACATTGTGGCTCTTGATGAACATTATTCATTTTATAATCTTTTATACTTTCGCTTATACTTTCGCTACTAAATCTTTGAAAGAATTCTGTTTTTTTTCTCTTACACAAATCTAAAAATTGGACTATTAAACTTGTATTATCTGGATTTGCCATAAAATTTCTTTTAAATGAATAATATTCATTAGGGATTTGAAACCTTAAATAATTATATGACAACAGATGCGTAAGCTCATGAAAAAATTTTTCTATTGATAAGTCATTTATATATATAATATTTTCAGTAGGACTAAAATAAGATTTTTCTTTTGCTGAATCTAAAATTATGTTAATACTTGGATTAATTGATTTTAATAATAATAGTTGTCCAAATACACTATCTGATAAGTCTTTATTCTTTTCTTGGGATAAATAGTATGAATATACTAACATTTCTTTTATATTTTCATTTGGAAACAAACTTAATAAATCCTCTATCTTTAACATATAAATCATCTACCTTTACATTTTAATTATACAATATTTTCTTGTTTTTTCATATACTACCATTGAAATTCTATAAAAATTTATATATAATGTTTTTAGAAAGAGAACTTATTAGTTCGTAAGCTGTTGCTTAATCGCTCCAAAAGATAAAATCGTCGCACCAAGCGATGTTAATGATTAAATCAACGCAAGTTGATTTTTTTGTTGCTATTGCAAAGAAAAGGTGTGATGTGGTATGATTAATATCGTAAAAAAGAAAATCAATATGAGTGATGAACTCAAAGCCAAAATTAATTGGTCTTGCAAATTTAATAAGAAGCCCTATCAAATAATCGAAGGCTACTTAAGGATTGTGGAACATACCAATCTAGCGTATGTAGAACCACATAAAGTAATTATTGGAGATAAGTTATATTTATTCTTCAATGAACAGAAACATTTTTATATAGGGAATTTAAAGAAGAAAATTCCATTGTCTGAATTATCAGAGTACATAGCAAGGCATTAATGAATTGGTGAGTTTATATACTCCCACAATATTGGTTGTTTTTGTCGTATAAATAACTAATATATTCAAAGGTGTCCTTGTTATGTGACACCTTTTTACTTTGGTGCCTTTCAAAAATCCAAGAAAGAAAGGAGATTGATAATTATGGATAATGAAAGGAAAATTGCAGGAGTTTATATTCGTGTTTCAACCGAAGATCAAGCAAGAGAAGGATTTTCACTTGGAGAACAAGAAGAAAAATTACTTCAGTTATGTAAGTTTAAGGAGTTAGAAGTTTATAAGGTCTATAAAGATGCAGGAATATCAGCAAAGGATATGGAACATAGACCACAATTTCAAGAAATGCTTAAAGATATAAAGAAAGGGAAAATTAATTATATCGTTGCTTACAAACTTGATAGAATTACTCGTTCAGTTCGTGATTTAGAAGAACTAATATCAGTACTAGAACAATAGAACTGCTTTCTACTATGTGATAGAGATGATGTTAACACCTCTACTGCTAATGGTAGATTCTTTGTAAGAATGCTAACAGTCTTATCTCAACTAGAAATAGAAATTGTATCAGAAAGAACTAAACGTGCTATGGAAGAAATGGCATTAGAAAAAATGGAAAATAATCTATATTCTGAAGAAAAATTAAACAACTATATTAATTTAATGAAAGAACATTTCTATGTAGATGGAATAATAAATTGTCCTTATATTGAAGGCAACAATATAGTTGATACTTTAATTCTTATACCAAAAAATGAACTAATAAATGTATAAAAATTAAGAAAGGATTGAAAAAAATATGGAAATAAAATATACAAGACAAGAAGATTACTTAATACCAAATTTATATTTAGAAAAGGATGAAGAATGCGGAAGAATTGGCAAATACGGAATACTAAGATTACACTTTATTACTCAAAATAAACAAGCACTTTATGAAACACTTTTAATGACAAATAAACTAACCCATCATCTTCTTTTAGTAAGTGATTCTTGCGAAAGTTTATACAAAATAATAATGGAAGATTATATTAAAAATGATGAAAGACTTTCTGAAAAAAGTAAAGAATTAAACCCAATTGAGTGGGCAAAACTAATGAATAATTACAAGAATAAAGCAGAAGAAATTGTCTTAAATGAATATGTTTTTGTATAAAAAATCTTCAAAAAAAGAGGAAAAAATCATCAAAATAATTTAATCCTCTTTTTCTATTTTTTACAAAGTGGGAGTAAAAGTCGTGTCTAGCCAGCACTGAATTTATACTCCCGCATAAATTCTACTATGGGAATTCCCATACCCTTTATAAAAGATATTACTCAATAAATTCTTTGGCAACACCATCAACAATTTCAACATTAGGAATCTTTAAAAATAACTCTGTTGGTAATGAGATTTTAGCATTTACTAAACCTCCACCAATTATAATTTGCTCTTGTTCTTTTATTAATGGATCAACCAATATCATCCAGTCCTTTGGAAGACCAATTGGGGTGATACTTCCATATTCCATTTGTGTTTTTTCTAAAACATAATCAAGAGGAGCTACAGATACAACTCTAGAGTTTGTATATTTTCTAACTACACTTCCCATATTATACTTATATCCTACAGGAACTATTAAGGCACAATACTTAATAACTTCATTTCTTTTACATTCAACTATTAAACAATTAAATCCAATTTTTTTATCAATATTATATTCTTCACAAAGTTTATTTCCATCAGCAAAATCAGGATTAATTTCTGCAACCAAAAATTTATTTTTTTCTTCTAAATTATCCCAATCATTAACTAAATCATATATGCACTTTGGAACAAGATTTTTATTTTCTATAATAGGTTTAAATTCTAAATTTCCAATATTCATATTTTTGCCTCCACATATAATTTTATTAAAAAGATATCTATAATTCTAATTCCATAACAACATGTACAACGCCTTCTTCTAAAAAATCATCTGAAGTAATTTGAAAACCAAATTTTTCATAAAAGCCAGTTGCATGTTTTTGAGCATCCATAATTATTTTTTTACACTTCATTTTATCTTTTATTGCAATTAAACTTTTAGTAATAAGTTCTTTACCTATACCTTTACCATGCTCTAATGTTAAAACTCGTCCTATTCTTACAATATCAATATCGTTTTCTTCATAGTATGCCCTAAGATAAGCAATAACTTTACTATCTTCAACAAAAAAGCAATGTAAACTTTTATAATCAATATTATCCATATCTTGATAATGGATATTTTGTTCCATATTAAAAATCTCTGATCTTGCTTTTAATATTTCGTATAATTCTGTTGTATTTAGTTCTTTAAAATTTTTAACTATCAATTCCATAATTTGAACTCTCCTTATTTATAAACTAGCCTTCTTCATTTAATTCAAAATTTTTCTTTTCTTCTTCAACGGCACTAATTAATTCTTGTTCTGTTGGCATATGTAATTTATATTCAGAAGAGAATATTGTTTTATTATCTTCTGGTAAAGTATATTTTACAACTGTTTCATTTTTATTTGTTGATAATAATATTCCTACTGTAGAATTTTCATATTCTTGTTTTATCTCTCTATCATAATAATTAACATACATTTGCATTTGCCCAATATCTTGATGAGATACTTTTCCAATTTTTAAATCAATAATTACAAAACATCTTAAAAGTCTATTATAGAAAACTAAATCTGGATAAAAATGATCTTCTTCTAATGTTAATCTCACTTGATTTCCAACATAACTAAAACCTTTTCCTAACTCTAATAAAAACTCTTTTAAATGTTCAATAATATTCTTTTCTAGATCAGATTCAAAATAGTCTGTATTTTCTTTTATATCTAAAAATTCTAAAACAAAAGGATCTTTTACCAAATCTTTACTTGTTTTTAATATTTGTCCTTTTTCAGATAGTTCTAATATTTTTTCTTTATCAGCAGATAAAGTTAATCTTTCATATAATAATGAATCTCTTTGTCTTTGAAGTTCTCTAACACTCCATTTAGAATTTATACATTCATTTAAATAAAAATTTCTTTTTGGTTCTTCATCTATTTTAATTAACTCTAAATAATGCGACCAACTCAATTTGGCAGACACTGTCTTCCAAATTGGGTACATTAGATAAAATTTTCTCATAGTTCTTAAATTTCTTGAAGAAAAACCTTTTCCAAATTCATTAGTTAATTTTTGAGATAATTTATCAAGTACAGCATCACCATAACTTGCTCTTTCATCACCTTGTTGTATTTCCATAATTGCTTTTCACTATATTCCAATATAGATTAAGCATTTCAGTATTTACAGTCTGATATACTTTATTTCTACTTTTTATAACTAAATCTTTGATATTATCAAAAATATTATTTATTTCATTATCATTATTTATTAATTCGTTACTCATTAAGTTCCTCCAATCATTTATATATTTAAGACTTTATATGCATAAATTATACAATAAATATGGAAATATTTCCATACTCCCATTGAAATTTAATAAAACTTCATATATAATGTTTTTAGAAAGAGGACGTTATGGTTCGTAAGCTGCCTGCTAACCGCTCCATAAGGAAATACGCTCGAACTTTTCGAGCTTTTTTATTACAACTAACTCAAATTTGGGTTAGTTTTTTTGTGTACCTGCTTCCACGTGTCAAGCTTGGAAGTTATACAAAGACTATCCTACAAAGAAAGGATGGTATTTATGGTAAATATTATTAAGCAAGAAGTCGTTATTGAAGAATCATTAAAAAAGAAGTTAGAACTAATATGTGAGTTTTCAAATACTACTTTAAAAATCGTAAATGGTAGTATAAGAAAAATTGATAGAACTAACTTAACTTATGTTGAAGCTCATAGAACAATAATTAATGATATAACATTTCTTGCTTTTAATTATTCTAAAGAGATATTCATCGAGAACTTATCTAATATGTAAATGGTAAAATACTTGCTAAAATAAATGATATACAGTCTAAAATTAAAGACCCATATAAGTATGATAAGTATTGTAAAAAAACTGAAGACATCTAAAATAATCTTAGTAATTATGATAAAAAAAGGAATCTCGAACGAGATTCTAATATACTTTTGTAACTGTTCCTTTTCCAACAGTTCTGCCACCCTCACGAATGTTAAACTCTGTTCCTACTTCCATTGCTACATTACTTATAAGTTCAACAGTCATTTTAGCATTATCGCCAGGCATAACCATTTCAACATCATTTGGTAATGTAATAACACCAGTAATATCAGTTGTTTTAAAATAGAATTGTGGGCGATAATTATTAAAGAATGGCGTATGTCTTCCACCTTCTCCTTTTGTTAAAACATAAACATCCGCATCAAATTTTGTTGCAGCTTTAATAGAATTAGGTTTTGCAATAACTTGACCTCTTTCTACATCTTCTCTTGAAACATCTTTTAATAACAATCCTACATTATCTCCTGCTTCAGCATAGTCAAGTAATTTTCTAGACATTTCTATTCCCGTAACTGTTGTTGTTATTATTTCATGATCTAATCCTATTATTTGTACTTTATCATTTAATTTTATAGTTCCTCTTTCAATTTTACCAGTAACAACAGTTCCTCTACCTGTAATAGTAAATACATCTTCAACAGACATTAAAAAAGCACCATCTTTATCATAAGTTAAATTAGTATTAGGATCAACTGTTCCTGTACTATTTTCATTACTATTAGTAGTATTTTTTTCTTGAACTTGTTGATTATTAGTGTCATTGTTAACAGAAGCATCTTTTTTCATTAGTTTACCAGCACCAAAAACTACAACAATAGCCAAAATTACAACTATAATAATAATAGTAACTAATATAAACTTCTTATTTCTATTTTGATTATTCATAGGTTGTTGATAGTTGTTTTGTGGTTGACTATTATATACAGGTTGTTGTATTTGACTTTGAATTTGTTTTAAGTTTGTTCCACAATTAGGACAAAACTCAGTTCCATCAACTACTTGACTTCTACAATTAGGACAAAACATACCTTATACCTCCTAATATAATTATAACATAAATTTCTTAATTTTTTTTAAAAAGTTTATGCTAAAGCATAATTCTATTTAACGATAAAATAAATGCTTTAGATTTAGCAAAGTATTACTCTGATGATATACAAACTATTAAAGATGCAATGTTGGAACTTCAAATCTTAAAATATTTTAAGTATGACTCTGTAACATATATGCTTTTAGCTAGAAAAAAAGCATGATGAATGGGACGAAAAAGTAATTGAAGCCCTACATAGAAAAGCAAAGAAATAGAATTAAAGATTTGTATATTAAAGGCATTATTGAAATTAATAATTTTAAAGAAGATTATAAGCTAATTAAAGATAAACTTGCTAACCTTGAAAAAAATATAAGATTTAGAGCAAAATTTCTTAAAAAAAAGTTTTCTATTACAGTAGATATTGTAAAGATAAACACAAAATTATAAGCTGCAAAACAAATAAATTATTATTCTAAGTCATTGATTCAACTTTATATTTTATGAATATTAAATTCATCCAAAGTATTATCAAACTCATCAGGAATAATAGTAATTTTCTTAGATAAATTATTAGGTACAATTTGAATCCTAGATGTTTCATAATCATAAGATTTATGTTCTATTTTAGCCTCTGGTAATTTATTAATTTTTTTCTTTGGATATACATATATTGGTATTTCAAAATCTTTAGCTATTTTCATTTCTAATTCATTTGGTTCCCTATCTATACACAATATATAAGAAGGCATAATTTGTTCGTTATTTGTAAGATATGTAAGCTCATTATAACTACTTTGACTTGTACTATTCATAAATTGTTTAACAGGTATTAAATCACTATTATATTGTCTTAATAAAGATATTCTCTGATTTGTCTGCCCATCAATAACAGTTGCTGAATACAATTTACTCTGAACATTCAAATAACCAAATATAATACCACCTAGAAATGTATTTGTATGATTAGAATCTAATAAACTCATACAAATCTTTTTATTATTCTTTGATTCTTCAAGAAATTTTTGATAGTAATTTTCATCACATCTACTTATAGAATGTATAAGAAACATTCCTTCATTTGCATTGTCTAGATTATAAATTATAACACCATTTTTCTTTTTAGAAGTTGCATTTTTTAAAACTGTTTCAGAACTTATATTTTTATTAACATCTTTATTAAATAAATCATATAACTTATTCATTATTTCATTAATAGTATTAGTTCTAATAGAATTGTCTTTCATAATACTTTGTGGATTAATATTATTATTTCCGTTCAAATAGTTGTATATTATTTTTAAATTTTCTTCTTGAGAACCTAATATTTTTCTTGCTTCTTCATCTTTACTAGCATATTTTAATATTACACTAATATCAATCATCACATTTATATATATTTTTTCAAAATAATATAACGAAAAGACGTTTTTTACTGTATCAAAATTATAATTTTCATAATTATTTAATATTTGTAAAAAATAATTTTTTCTTAAATCTTTTATTTCTGGTTTTAATTCTAATATTTCAGCTATTTTTTCAAACTTATCTAATTTGAAACTAGAAAGTAATACATCCATCCCTATATTTGATGATACTATTTCTTTTGCTTTATTAATTACTTCTTCACTTGATTTATCATTTATTCCTTCTAATAATTTACCAATTTTATATTTTCTAATTTCACGCTCATATGTTTTATAAGCTTCTTTTAAAAAACTAGGTTCATTATTTTCTACATTATAATATTTAATAAGTACATTAATAGTTTCATTATAATTTAGACTACTAATCTTTTTAGTTATATTATCTATTCCTATAATATCAACACATAATACTTTAATATCAGAAAAAAACTTGTCATAATCTATTAAACAATATATTTTATTCCATACAGAATCATTTAAAAAATCTTTTAATTTATTAGTGGGTAATGATTTTATAACTTTAACAAAAAATGACGGATTACTTTCTACTAGTGATTTTAATAATTCCAATGTTCTCTTATCTCTTAATAATTTGATAAAATTAAAATCTATACTATCATTAATAATCTTATTTGAAACATATTCATATAGATTATTGTTACTAACAATTAATTCATAAAAATTATTACTATTAATTTCTGTTATATTATAATTAAATAAAAGATTTATAGCTTTATTAAATAATAACTAATCACTTAATAACCTATTAAAATCATCATTTTTTATTGTTATTATATTATATTTTTTTCCTTTTAAATAATCTAATAACTCTTCATAAAAAAAGTCTGTTGTTTCTAACTCTAAAGGCAAACCATTTTCTTCATAAAAACAATTATAATACTTAATTTTTTCTTCTAAATTCATATTATTTCTTTCTATCATTTTATTTTTTTAATCTTAATAATCACTTAACTTAACAAGATATGACATTTCTGCTGTTTTTACGTTTAACATTTGTGCTTCCAATCCTTCAGTTCCATGGTCGACTATAATCCATACCATATGCCAATTATCTCCTGTTATATTAGTTGAACTCTTATCTATTCCACCTGAAATAATTTGTAAAGGCGTAAATATTATTGTATATATATTATTTGCTGATACTTTTCCATTAGCATTAGCAACAATGTAATCAACTTTTTCCTCATTAAGCCCTACTTCTTTTAACCCTGATTTTCCAGTTAATATTCTTGTTTTTCCATACCAATAGTTATCATTTAAATCATTGATTGATTTATACCACCAAAATTCACCATTTTTAAATACCCAATAAGTTTCAGAATTACTTAATGTTTTCCATCCTCCATTAATATCTTTTTTTACTCCCAATGCTCCTTGTCTTAAATATGAATATTGATTCCAAGCAGACATTGAATCTAAAGTATCTGATAATTCATTATCATATTTCTTTTGTATATTTATAGTTTTTAAAATATCTAAAATTCTATCACTATTTTTATTAAAATCACTACTAATATTAGACATTAAAGAAATAACTATATTATTATCAGTATTTATAATTAAATACATTTTTCCATTTATCTTGTTTGATTTTACTCCATAATTCATAGTTGCATAATAAGTATTATCAGTTAATAAACTAAAACCATTACTTCCACTATATATACTCATATCATCACTATTCCAAAAAGAATAAAACTCATCATATATTTTTTTCTTTCCACTATTTGTTTTAAAATCGCAGTTATACTGATTTTCAAATTCAGAAAGAGCACTATTTCCAATTGAAATTAAATATGATTCTTTATTTTTATACATTAATGCATCTGTTTCATCACCATTAGTATCAAGTGTATATGATTTAATCCATCCTGAACCATACTTTAAATCATGACAATCTGCATAAAAAGTATTTGTTTTATAATTAACTTTTGAATTTGATTTATTTGAAAACATATTAATTGTTAATATTGCACATATTATTGCAACTAAAACGCCTCCTACAATTCCAAGTATAATTCCTATATTTCCTTTCTTATGATTATTATTTATGTTATTATTTTGAATGTATTCACCAGTCACTTGTTGTGATTGAAAATTATGTTGTTCATCATTATTTATTTGCTTATATACTTGATTTTGATTAATATTATTATTTAATGTTTGATTATTATCTTTAGCGTTATTATTCTGATTATAATTATTTAAATCTTGATTCATTCTTTTACTTCTTTTTTATCATCAATATATTTTTTTAATAGTTCCATTATTTCTAATATAATATCTTTTTCTTGAGTACAAATAATTCCTTTTATTCTATATTCATCATCCCTCTTTATTACCTCATTTAATGGTAATTCTAATTCCATAGACGTAATAGATAAATTACCAGCATATTCATCATTTACAAATTCCCAAAAATTAAATAATGATTCAGATACTACATCGTTTATATCATCATCTTTACTAAGTAATCTTTCTTCTATCATGCTTTTTAAGCCTTTTCTTCTATTATTCATTATAAAATTATTATCTATTTCAAAGTAATATTTAGACATTTCTTTTTCTAAGTACTCAATCATTTCTTTTGTCCTAACTAAAGTCATTTTTTTTGACCATATTTCATCACTATCAACTAAATTTACAAATTCTTTTCTATTTAAAAAATTTTTTTTATTTTTAAAATTGAACATACAATTCTCCTTTTTACGGTATTATTACTAATAATAATTATATCATATAAATTATCTTTTTATAAGTAGTACTTATATACTATATAAATATTTTATATTTGTATTATAGTAAATGCAATAATATAATAAGTGCAAAGGAGGATTTTATGAATAACAAAGAATTAACTGAAATTAGATTTTTAAGAGAAAAATATAATAATACTTTAGAAAATATTATTAATCTAACGCATTTTATAAATACTTTTAGTAATTATTTTAAAGACAATGAAAGTATTAATGCAATAAATAGAATTAAAGATTATAGACAAAAATTGTCTACAGAAAATATTATTACTAATAATAAAATTAATAAAATAGTAAATAAAATAAGTAAAGACTGTCCACATACTATTATAGCTAGTAAAATGTGTCCTTTTTGTAATAAAAAATTTAGCTATACAAATGGTGATAATACTAAATATGTAATTGAAACAAATTATATTTACGATATAAATGATATCATGGATTTAGTAATTAGCAGCAATTCATATAATGAAGCTACAAATAAAATACTAACTTATTATAATAATTTACAATTTAGTGAAAATATAAAGATAAAGAGGTTAACAAATGAAAAAGAATGAATTAGAAAAAATTATTAAATATAGAAAAATATTATTAGAAAGAAATAATTTATTACACTGTAATTTTGATGATTATAATATTTTAAAAATCAATGAATTAAAAAAAGATTTTGATATATTAAAATTGGAAATTGATAAAGAAAAAAAGAAACATGATGAGGCTATAAATTTTTTTAATAATTATAAATGTGAGCATAATATAAGAATATGTGATTTTAATGAAGATAAATGTATATTATGTGGATCTACAATGATACGTAGTTCATTATCAAAATATAATTGCATTGAACTTGCACACACTAAAAATAAGAAAATAGCTACATTTATTGGATATGAATATCTAACACAAAATGGATTTTTTAATGAAGAATATACTAGATACTATAAAGAAAGTGATATTTTTAAAATATTAGAAAATATTATTAAAAAAAATAGTAATGATGAAATTGATATTGTTGATGAGATTGAAAAATTAAATATAAATAAATGTATTATAAATAAACCCAAAAATACTAAATTAGTTTTAATGATTATTGACTCAAATTATGAATATATAAATAAATATACATATATTTCAAATACTAACGATATAAATTATAAAGAAATTATTAACTATTTTTCTAATCTATACAATGTTTCAATAGAAGTTTTAACTAACAATAATGAACTTTCAAACATTTATAAGAAAGATAATATTTTTATAACAAAATATAATACATTAAGTGATTTAGAGTCTATTTTAAGAGTGTATAACTATATTCCTTTTGATTTAATAATTAACATGAGTAGTTTAGTTAAATTATCAAATAATAATATAGAGAACTTTAACTTAGATTTAAAAAAATACTTTAAAAATAGTAGAATTATTAATGTTAAGGATTTATCAAAGGAACATAATCAAGATTTTCATAAATACTTAGATAATAATGAAATTTATGGATATTATAAAAATAACTTTTACTATTTAAAAGACAATAATATATATCAAGATAATTGCAATAATTTTTGTGATAAAGCAAAAAGATTAATAAAAAAATAATATAGATTTTATTTTCTATATTATTTTTTATCTAATAATTCACATTTTATATTTTTATCAATAGAATTTTTAAAATTAATTGCATCATTAATAGTACCTACTATAGAACCATAATGTATCGGTACTACTAATTTAGGCTTTATTATATTAGTTAGAATTATAGCTTCTTTATAATCCATTGTATAAGTTCCACCTATTGGTAAAAATGCAATATCACATTTTACACTTTTAGCTTCTTTAGTAATGTCAGTATCTCCTGCAATATAATATTTTATATTATTAATCTCTATTATATAGCCTACCCAGTTATTTTCCTTTGGATGAAATGGTTTATTAGTATTATATGCAGGTATAGTACTAACAAGTAAATCATCAATTTGATAATTATTATTAGGTAATACAGTAGTAATATATTCTTCTTTTATATTAATAGTATTTACTTTATCTATTAAATCAGAAGTTATAATTAGTTTTGTATCTTCTTTTAGACATTTATTTATGTCATTACATGAATAATGATCATAATGACTATGTGTTATAAATATATAATCGGCATCATTATAATTTTCTTTTATATTATAGGGATCTATATATATTATCTTATCTAGAATTATTTTAACACTACTATGACCAAGCCATTTTATATTATTTATCATATTAATAATCACTTCCTAATAGATTGTTTATCCTCAATATCTTCTATTTTTTCTACTTTATTTTGAATAGAACTGCTTACAATTAAATATTTACTTCTATCATTTAAGCTATATTCTCTAAGTAGATTTTCACTTGGAATATATATCATATTCATTTCCTCTTCATTTGGATAGTTAGGATTCATTGCCCAAAATCTAAAACCTATAACATATTCCCCAGTTTCTTTGTTTTTTAGTGGAAATATTCTTATCCTATTCTCAACAGGACTATATTTATTAGTGTAATTTTCACATTGCTTGCAATTATTCTCATTTAAATCACTAAATATTTTCTTTAGTAATTCTTTTATAATTACAACTTGTTCACTATATCCTTGATTAGCAAAATTATTTCTATACTCTTTTATGTCGTCACCATATCTACAATCAAAAACAAGAGGAAACATTAAACAAAATTTATCATATATATATTCTGTTGAAATGTACTCATTATCTAACATTCTTGATTCTTTTATAAAATAACGAGATACCCTATTTAATACTTGATTTAATTTTGAAATGCTTAAATTTTTCATAGCAACGTCTAATCTTTTTTCTAAATTAACTAATTTTATATATAATTCTTTTATTTCATTATTTATATTATTATCATAATCTTTTATTTTACTTTCTAATTGTTTTGTAACATTTTTTATTTCTTCTTTTAAAGTTATAAACATATTAAATCTTTGTTCAATATTCATAACATTAGAAAGTAATTCTATAATCTCTAAATATTCTGGTACCTTTATTAATTTTTTTGCCATTTTCATAAGTTTATTTATATCTAAATTTAAATATGAACTTGATATATTTAATTTATTAAAGATTTCTCTAATATATTCTTTAGAATACTCACTAGAACTTAAATTAGAATAATCTATATTAATTTCTAATTTCATATTTAAATAATCAGTTATATATCTATTTAGTCTTTTTATAAATAAATTAGCCTCACTAATAGTTACTTCAGATACTTTTTTTCCGGCATTATCTTTTAAATTTAAGCTATCTTCTAGTAACCTAAATATTTCTGAGTTTTCTTCCATAAAAGCACAACTTTTTATATAAAAATTTTTATCTGCAGCTATTTTTTCTGTTTCATATAATTTATCATATCCGATACTTTCATCTAAAAATTTTAAATCATCTTCTCTTTCTAAAGTATTTAATAAAACGGTATAATCTATCTCTTCATATTCTACTGTAAATTTACCCATAGTCTTTTGATTAGTTTTTAAAATTACGCCATCTTTAATATCATATTGTCTATTTAGCATGCTAATATTATTTCCAGATACACAGATTTGATTTATAATATCAACCGACAATTCAAAAACTGTAATGTCTTCTCCAGCTATTTTTACTTTGTTGATATCTTTTTTATTTAAAATTATGTAATCATTATCACTTTTAAAAACTATATAATCTGATATTTCTTCTTTTAGATTTAATAGTTTTTCTCTATATCTATCTATATCTTTTTCACTTGAATCTGTAGTAATTCTATTAATAACAAAGTAACTAATTGAATTAGCAAAATGATTAGTTGGAAATAAGTTTTTTATATAAGGTAAATCTGCTGCTATTGTTAAGAAATATTGTTTTTTATTATCATCTTCTACAACTAAAAACCAATGTCTAATTTCATCTTCACTACCGCAAGTATTAATCATTGTTGATTTAATTCCAAGCTTGTCATAAATGCCTTTTAAAACCATTGCAGCACTCTTACATATAATTTGATAAGTTTCACTATTTTTTCTATTTGATACACCAATTTTATCAAGTTCATATATTTTTTTTATTTCTTCATCAGATATTTTTAAACTATCTAGTTTATCATTTAAGAAAAAGTCAGTATTTTTTTCTAAATATAGTCCTACTTGAAGATAAACAAATCTAATTATTTGTAGTTTATTCCATTTTTTATTTATTTTACTTTCTATTTTTTTATATATTATATCAACGACTTCATTTACGTTTTTCATCTTCATTCCCCTTAATGTTAAAAATATATTTATCAACATTTTTATATTCTTTTAATAATTTATAATCATATTCTGTTAAATTTTTAAAATTTGCAATTTTATTGTCTATTAATGGATGAGCATTTTTTATATCAAAATAATCATTATTAAAGGTATTAACATTCATATATTCATATAAATCATTTTCATTATTTATAACATCTTTAGCATCAATATAATCTTTTAACATTCCATAGATTTTTCTTTTACTTTCTTCATCTTGTAATTGTACAAGATCTAAGCCATATTTATCTAAATACTCTACTAATGTCCCAATAGATTGTATTTTAAACATTTCTATAATCTCATTTTTTTGTATACAATAATATCTCTTACTTTTATCATTATTAAAACTATTTAATTCAATAATAAAACAGTTAGTTTTTATTCCTTGATACTCTATTTCATAAAAATTACTATATTCCATATTACCTCCATAATATATTACAAAATGATTATATCATGGCTATTTTTTTTTTACAAATAAAAAAATTACTATATTACAGTAATTTCTTTAATTCTTCTATTCTATTTTTATCCATAGCTTCAATTCCATCTAATCTATATTTTATATTTAATTTTTTATATTTAGATACCCCCATAGTATGGTATGGAAGTAAATCTATTCTTTCAACATTTTTAATTTTTTTCATATATTTCTTTAAATCTTTAATATATTTTTCATTATCATTTATAGTTGGAATTATAACTTGTCTAAGCCATACTTTTTTATTTAGTTTATTTAATATATCAACAAAGTAATTAAAATCATCAATGTCATAACCAGTTATTTTTTTATAATTTGTTTTATTAATTGCCTTAATATCTAATATTACTAAATCAGTATATTTTAAAATCTCTTCTAATAAACCTTTATCATATCCCGTTCCAGATGTATCAAGTGCAGTATGAATGCCTGCTTTTTTACACTTTTTTAAAATATCTAAAGTGAACTCAGATTGAAATAATGGCTCTCCTCCTGATAAGGTTATTCCACCATTATCTTCTATATAACTGCGATATTTTCTTACTGTATTAACAACATCATCACTAGTAGTTAAAAAATTCTTACCTTTTTCCCAAGTATCTGGATTATGACAAAATAAACATCTTAATGGACATCCTTGCAAAAACACAACTACTCTAATTCCCGGGCCATCTACAAGCCCCATTGTTTCAATAGAATGAATGTATCCTTGCATTATAGACTACCATGGAAAGTTCTTGATATAACTTCTTCTTGTTGCTTTTTAGTAAGCTTATTAAAGTTAACAGCATAACCTGATACTCTAATTGTTAAATTAGGATATTTATTAGGATTATTCATAGCATCAACTAACATTTGTCTATCTAATACATTTATATTTAAATGATGTCCACCTTGTTTAGAATAACCATCAAGTATTTGTACTAAATTAGATACTCTAGCTTCTACTGGTCCTAATGTTTCTGGAGATATACAGAATGTATTTGATATACCATCTAAACATATTTTATATGGTATTTTAGCAACACTTGATAGTGATGCAAGTGCTCCACTCTTATCAGCTCCTTGAGTAGGATTAGCACCTGGTGCGAATGGTACTCCTTTTAATCTTCCATCAGGAGTAGCTCCTGTATGATTACCATATACAACATTAGAAGTTATTGTTAATACTGATAAAGTATGTTCTGCATTACGATAAAGAGGATATTTCTTTAATTCTTGATAAAATTTGGAAATTACTTTAACAGCAATATCATCTACTCTATCATCATTATTACCATATCTTGGATAATCTGATTCATTATCAAATGAAGATGTTATTCCTCTTTCATCTCTTTTTACTCTTACATTTCCATATTTGATAGCTGCAAGTGAATCAGTTACAACAGATAATCCTGCAATTCCAAATGCCATAACCCTATTTACTATAGTATCGTGTAATGCCATTTGTATACTTTCATAGGCATATTTATCATGCATATAATGAATTATATTTAATGCATCGACATATGTTTTAGCAACTTTTTTAAGTACTTTACTATATACTTTTATAACCTCATCATAATTTAGATATTCTCCTTCGATTTGCTCAATATCTGAAATAACTACATCTCCACTTATTTCATCTCTACCACCATTTAGAGCATAAAGTAGAGCTTTAGCTAAATTTACACGAGCTCCAAAAAACTGCATTTGTTTACCTTCTACCATTGCAGAAACACAGCAAGCAATTGCATAATCACTACCATAAATTGGTCTCATTAAATCATCATTTTCAAATTGTAATGTATGAGTAATAATTGCCATATGAGATGCATACTTTTTAAAGTTATCAGGAAGCTTTGTACTCCATAAAATAGTCATATTTGGTTCAGCTGATGTACCAATATTATTTAATGTATTTAATATTCTAAATGATGTTTTTGTAACTAGTGATCTTTCATCATTAAGCATTCCGCCAATTGACTCTGTAACCCAAGTTGGATCACCAGCAAATAATTCATCATACTCAGGAGTTCTAAGATGTCTAACTAGTCTTAATTTAATTACAAATTGATCTATTAACTCTTGAGCTTCCTGTTCTGTTAATACTCCATTTTTAATATCTCTTTCAATATAAATATCAATGAATGTAGTATTTCTACCAATACTCGTAGCTGCACCATTATTTTGTTTTACAGCAGCTAAATATGCAAAATATAACCACTGTATTGCTTCTTTAGCATTTGATGCTGGCTTTGTTATATCATAGTTATATCTAGATGCCATTTTTACTGTTTTTTCTAACGCTTTTATTTGCTCATTAACTTCTTCTCTAAGTCTAATCGTTGTATTATTAATATTATTAGATAATTTATCTAAATCTTCTCTTTTCTTTTCAATTAAATAATCAGCACCATATAGAGCCATACGTCTATAATCACCAATTATTCTACCTCTACCATATGCATCAGGAAGACCAGTAATTAAATGATTTGTACGAGCTTTTCTTATATCTTTAGTATATGCATCAAAGACTCCATCATTATGTGTCTTTCTAAATTCAATAAACTTATCTTGAAGATCTTTATCCATTCTAAAACCATATTGCTCTAAAGATTTCTTAACCATACGCATACCACCATATGGATTAATTATTCTCTTTAATGGTTCATCAGTTTGTAATCCTACTATAACCTCATTTTTTCTATCTATATATCCTGGATCAAAATTATCAATTCCAGCAATAATATCAGTTTCTACATCAAGCACTCCACTTATTGCTTCCTTTTTTAATAATGCTTCACATTTTTTCCATACCTTAGAAGTTTTTAAACTCTTACCTGTTAAAAATGTTTCATCTCCTAAATATTCTTCATAATTAGCCTCTATAAAATTAGCTACATCTATATTTTTTTGCCACTTGACGCCTTTAAATCCTTCCCATTCTTTCATAACTACCTCCTAAATTACTAATAAATTCTTCTTCATTCCATATTGGAATACCTAACTTTACAGCTTTATCATACTTACTTCCAGGCGATGTGCCTACTATAACTGCAGTAGTTATACTACTAACAGTACTAGTTACATCTCCACCATTTTCTTCAATTAATTTTTTTGCTTCATTTCTTGTCATATTTTCAAGCGTTCCTGTAAGTACAAAATGTTTATCTTTAAATAATTCATTATAAACAACGTCATACCCTAGATAATTCATATTTATTCCAATATCTTTTAACTCTATAATTAATTCTTTATTATCAGAAAAATAATTAACTATACTACGTGCTATTTTATCACCTATATCTGTAATACCTTTTAAATCTTCATATTTAGCATTCATAAGATTATCCATGGTATTATAATACTTAGCTAGAATACTTGCCTTTTTCTTGCCAACTAATTTTATTCCTAAACCAAATATTAATCTTTCAAGAGAATTTTCTTTACTCTTTTCAATCGCACTTAGTAAATTATCAATACTCTTTTTTCCAAAACCTTCTAATTCTTGTAATTCTTGTTTCTTTTCCTTTAAATAATAGAAATCAGGAATTCTTTTTAAATATCCATAATTGTAAAAATCCTCAACAATTGCATCTCCAAATCCCTCTATAAACATAGCATCTCTACTTACAAAATGAATTAGTCCCTCAATTTTTCTTGCATCACAATTTTCATTTAAACAAAAATAAGCAGCTTCATTTTCTTTTCTTACAAGTTTAGAACCACATATAGGACAATTTTCAATCATCTTAAATGGGATCTCATTACCCGTTCTTCTATTTTTTATTACCTCTACTACCTCTGGAATTATATCTCCAGCTTTTCTAATTGATACTGTATCACCAATTCTAATATCTTTACTTATGATATAATCCTCATTATTAAGCGTTGCACTTCTTACAACACTTCCAGCAAGTCTAACTGGTGCAAGATCTGCACGAGGGGTTATTTTCCCTGTACGGCCTACACAAAACTCTATATTTATTAATGTTGTTAACACTTGTTCTGCTGGAAACTTATAAGCAATAGCCCATCTAGGTACTTTAGCAGTAGCCCCAAGTCTTCTTTGATCAGCAATATTATTTACCTTAATAACTATTCCATCTATATCATACTCTAAATCATGACGATGATTATTATAATACTCTATATAATCAGTTATTTCATTTATATCACTAATAACTCTTATATTAGGATTTACAGTAAAAGTTAACTTTTTCATTAACTCTAATGCTTCTTCTTGACTTTTTATACCATATGAATCACTATCTGGTAAATGATAAATAAACGTTGATAAATTTCTACTTGCCGCAATCTTACTATCTAACTGTCTAACTGAACCAGCAGCAGCATTTCTAGGATTTGCAAACAAGCTTTGATTATTCTTGGCTCTTTCTTCATTTAAATCATTAAATGATTTAATAGGCATATATATCTCACCACGAACCTCAATATCAATATCATTAGGTAAGCTTAAAGGTACATTTTTTATAGTTCTAACATTATGAGTTATATCCTCACCTACCGTACCATCTCCACGGGTTGCTGCACGAACTAGTTTTCCCTTTTCATATTTCAATGAAACAGAAAGTCCATCTATTTTAAGTTCACATACATAACTAGGATTTTTAATTACTTTCTTTACTCTAGCATCAAAATCTCTAATTTCATCTATATTAAATACATCCGCAAGTGACATCATAGGTACTTCATGAGTTACCTTACTAAACTCACTTATAACTTGCCCTCCAACTTTTAATGTTGGCGAATCACTTCTAACTAAATCAGGATGATTAGTTTCTAATTTAATTAATTCATCCATCATAGAATCATATTCTTGATCTGTAATAGTTGGATTATCAAGTGCATAATATTCATAATTTGCTTGATTTAATTTCTTTATTAATTCATCTATTCGCTTCTCAATCATTTTGTCACTCATTTCTACCATAACTATGGTAACACATTTTAATAAAAATAAATGTTGCAATTGCAACAAATTAGTTTTATGTTAAATACCCTGTTTTTTACAAACAAAAATGTCATAACCATTTATGTTATGACATTCTATTATCCATTTAATTAATAGCTGATTTTAAAAGATTTATAACAGGACGAACAGCACCATGACCATCTTTATTAATATAATTCCCTGCACCATAGTTTGATGGCCTTGTTGCATAAAGCCCACCATGATTCCAAACACTCCACACGTATTTATCTTCGTCATCTTTTCCACTCATTGTCCAGTACGAACATCTATTTTCTGGATCCCATACCCACGATGGTGTATTACCATTACTAGATGGTTGAATTGTTCCACTTGGTGCTTTATCATATCCAAGTTCGTCTGTCAATTCATCATATGTTATTAACCTTGATTTATAACCAGCAACCTCCTTTAAGTCACTTGCTGTTGTTTTATCTAAAGTCCAAGCATCTACCACATATTTTATATCACTTGATTCATAATCATTTTTACATCCTGTATCTATCATATCGCCTTTTTCTAAATTATAACCACATGTCTCACTTGAATAATACGCTAAATAACCTAATCCGTTATAATCATATGCTTTTTGATAATATGGTAAACTTGTATCAGAATCTACATACATATTTACATGGTTATTTGCTGTTCCTACTCCTCCATATGTATTAACCTCAGTTGCAGTCAACGGAGTATCTAATAATAATGTAACATAATCTTGACTTGTTCCACTATCTTTTATTACGTGGAAATTCATTCCATTATATGTTACTGTATCTCCTTTTTGATATACATCATATACGATAGACTCTTCACTACCATATGTATAATCTACACTTCTTCCTGCTACAGTACATCCAGCTAGATATACTGAAGAATCAGAATTAAGCTTAGATGTTGAACATACTACTTCATCTCCTGTATATTCTATCGTTAGCTCTTCTATACTTGTTGGGAACTTTCCGTTATCTAGTAAATATGTAGCTATTGCATACTCAACACTTCTTCCGTATGCATCAATACTTCTTTTATCCGCTGAAATTCTAGCTTTTCTTATAATATTCATAACTAGTGGTGTAACTATTAATGCAAGAATTGCTAGTATTACTAGAACTGCTATTAATTCTATTAAGGTAAATCCATTTTTTCTTTTCATATTCTCACTCCTCTATCTTATATATTACCTTTATATTAAGTCTATCAAAAAATTTAGGATGTCAAGA
>CAMKGA010000014.1 GCA_946412015.1 uncultured Caryophanales bacterium | reverse complement strand
ACGTTAGAACTCAGGCCATAACGTAGTTATTTAGTACAAAAAAAAAAAAACGCAACTATTTATTGCGAATTTTCTTAATTTTTTATTTCATTTGACTATCATTTAATAAAGATGTTTTACATTTCATTTTTATATCTTTTATACCATCAAAATTACATGTACTAATTCCTTTTTTATCAACGCATTCTTTAGCTTTATCACAAAGGTTTTCTTGCTCTGTTATCTTAGGATCAACTAATATTTTGAATGCTGTATTAATTAAAACTGCAAGTAATAAACCAAAAATACTTAAAATAAGTAATAAAATTGCGATACCTTTACCACTATGATTCATTCTTTTAGCAGTTATTAAGGTAATAATTGAAAATATAAATGTTGTTGCAAGTAAACATAAGCTAATAGTTATAAATAATTTAACATCTTTAATTATAAATGCTAATACTATATTTGCAACTAGTGCAATTATTGCAATAATTGCAAATGGACTAAACTTCTTACTCAATTCTTTATCCTCCTACTTTATTTCTTTTCTTTTGCTTATTATAATACCTAATATATATGATATTACAATATATGCTACACAAATTATAATTACTGTTACACCTTTATTGTTTGTAGCATTTGATATCCAATATTTTGAAATGCTAAAATTAATTTTTAATTTTAATAATGCATCTAGTGCAAATAATACTGTTGGTGCAAGAAAGTTTGTAAGAATACATGCAACAAGTGCACCACTTGCTTTAGATACAATAGATGAAATTAATGTATATACTGATGCAATTCCAATTAAATTAAGATAATTGATTCCTATTTTGCTAAGTATATCACCATTTAACATAACTATTTTGCCACCTATAAAAAATGTAACAATATAAGCTAATATAAACGATAATACAAACATTACTGTAACACCTATCATAATAGTTATAAATTTAGATATAAATACATTTTTGCGTGAAAAACCGCGTGCTATTATGTTTTTCATAGTACCATTTGATACATCTAATGTATAAAATAGTGCTATAAAAATTGCAATATAAAGTTCGAATTGTCCGGAAGAAACAAAATTTATAACCGTATCATTAGAATTAAGAACAATTGGCTTATGTAATAGAAATTTAGTAGTTAGTACTTCAGCAACAATTGTTAATATTGAAAACATAATAAGTACTATTGTGCAAACATAAAACGATTTTTGCTTAAATAAATTATGAATATTAAACTTATTTAATCTATTCATTAGTATCACCTATCTTTCTAATAAAGTAATCTTCTATACTATCTATATCAGTATAAATTTCATTAACAAGTATACCTTTTTTTACTAAAAATTTGTTAATTAAAGCACTTTTATCCAGATCAGAATATAATACTAAACTATTATTTTTTTCATCTATTTTTTTAATTTCAAATTCTTCTTTAATTATTTCTTTAGCTTTTTTATTATTATCTGTTTTAATAATTAATTTACTCTTACAATTATTAATCAACTCTTTAGCAGATACTTCTTCAAGCAATACTCCGTTATTTATAATACCATATTTAGTTACTACTTTAGCTAGTTCGTCAAGCAAATGACTAGATATTAAAAATGTAATACCTAGCTCTTTATTTAGTTTTAAAATAACGTCTCTAATTTCTTTGATACCAGCAGGATCTAATCCATTAATAGGTTCGTCTAAAACTAAAAACTCAGGTTCTCCTAATAGTGCAATTGCAATACCAAGTCTCTGACGCATACCTAAAGAAAAATCCTTAGCCTTTTTTTTACCCGTATTATCTAGATTAACAAACTTTAATATTTCATTAATTTTAGATTCATCTGCTCCATATAATATTGAAAATCTTTTTAAATTTTCATATGCAGTTGCATTCTTATAAAGACCCGGTGCTTCTATTAAAGAGCCAATTTTATTTCCTACCTCTAAAATATTTTTTCCATCAAACAATTCTACCTCGCCATTAGTTATACTAGCTAAAGATAAAATCATACGCATAAATGTAGTTTTTCCTGCTCCATTCTTACCAATAAAACCATATATGTCTCCTTTATTAATAGTCATTGAAACGCCATCAACTACTTTTCTTGTTCCATATATTTTAGTAAGATTATTTGTTTTTAAAATTGTTTCCATACTACCTCCTACTTTAATTTTACAGCTGTACCGTAAGCGATAACCTCAGCAGCCCCTTGCATAACACCTGATGATCCATATCTAACACCAACTATAGCATCGGCGCCTAATTTTTTTGCTTCTTCAATCATTCTATCTGTAGCAATTTTTCTAGATTCAGAAATCATCTTAGTATAGCTTTTTAACTCACCACCAACAATATTCTTCATGCCAGCTAGAAAATCTTTACCAACATGTTTTGATTGAACCATTTCACCTTTAACAACACCTAACGATTCAACAATTTCTTTTCCTGCAACATATTCAGTCGTTACAATCAACATAATATCACCTCTCTTTTCTGTATTATACATTATTTATTAAAAAAAGCCAATTTTATTACTGAAATTTAATTAATAAAAAAAATCTTGATTTGCAAGATTTTTACATCATATTTGGTGACCCGTATGGGATTCGGACCCATGAATGTAGCCTTGAGAGGGCTATGTGTTAAACCACTTCACCAACGGGCCTTTTTAAAAAGACATTATAATTTTATCACAATTTATTTATTTTAACAATTACTTTTTAATTAAATTTGTAAATTTATAATAGTATGATAAAATAAGTTCTACAAAAAAAAGGAGATCTTATGTTTAAATTATTTAGGAAAAAAAGTAATAATATAATTATTAATAAGAAAAAATATGTAAAACCTGATATTGAAAAGTTATTTGAAATAAAACATACAAAGAATTCTATTTATATGAAAATATTTATAAATCATAATATAATTAAACATTTTGAATATTTAGATATACTTGATGAATTTAAAGATTTTAATTATAGAAATATTATAATAGATAAAAAACAGGACTTTATGTTAGGAGATATTATTAAACAAGATATTTATGTATTAAGATATAATAATATAAAATATGTGATTGCTAATTCTAAAAATGAAATAAAAATATCAAAAAGTGTAGCCATTAAAGATGAATTTTATGAAACAACTTTATATATTAATAAATTAAACAATGACTATAGTATAGGAAAATATATTCACAACAAATTTAAAAGTACTAATTTTTGTAAATGGTATCCTAATCATATAGATTATTTTAATTTAGATGAAATTACTGCTAAAGATGCAGTTAAAGATTTACTTGACAGTTTAAATAATATTAATAAAATAGAAGAAATACTTGATTTAAATTTTATTAAATACTTTCTAAAAGAAAAAACTAAATGGGATATATTTATAAATAGCAAAGTAAAAACTAAATAAAAAAAGAATTATTTTTCTAATTCTTCTTCTATTCTAATTAATTGATTATATTTACAGATTCTATCTGTCCTTGACATAGAACCTGTTTTTATTTGTCCTAAATCAAGACCTACTGCAAGATCAGCTATTGTTGTATCTTCAGTCTCTCCACTTCTATGTGAAATAATTGTTTTATAATTATTATTACGTGCAAGTTCTATTGTTTCTAGTGTTTCTGTAATTGTTCCTATTTGATTTACTTTAAGTAAAATAGCATTTCCTGCATGGTTATCTATACCCATTTGTAAACATTTTTTATTTGTTACAAATAAATCATCTCCAACAAGTTGAACTCTATCTCCAATACGTTCTGTGATTAATCTAAATCCTTCCCAGTCATTTTCATCAACTGGATCTTCTATAGAAATAATTGGATATTTATTTACTAGTTCAACGTAGAAGTCAACAAGTTCTTCTGTAGTTAAGCTTCTATTTTCTCCAACTAGATTATATTTACCATCTTTATAAAATTCTGATGCAGCAACATCAATTGCAAGATTTACATCAACACCTGGTTCATATCCAGCTTTTTTAATAGCTTCAATAATAAGGTCAAATCCTTCACTATTACTATTCAAGTCTGGTGCAAATCCACCTTCATCACCAACTCCTGTTGATAATCCTCTTTCGTTTAATACTTTCTTTAAATTATGGAACACTTCTGATCCTACTCTTACTCTTTCTTTTATTGTATCTCTTTCTGGTATTATCATAAATTCCTGGAAATCAAGTTTATTATCCGCATGAGCACCACCATTGATGATATTCATCATAGGTTTAGGTAATGTTTTACCATTACCAATATATTTATATAATGGTAAATTTTTATATTGTGCTGCTGCTTTTAATGCAGCCATTGAAACTCCTAAAATAGCATTCGCACCAAGTTTTGATTTAGTATCTGTTCCATCAAGTTCAATCATTGCATAATCTAATTTTTTTTGATCTAACACGTCCATTCCAACAACTAAATCTCTAAGTTCGTTATTTACATGCGATACAGCATTTAATACACCTTTTCCCATATAACGTGTTCCACCATCACGCATTTCTAATGCTTCACGCTCTCCTGTTGATGCACCACTAGGCACCTCTGCACGACCCATAATACCACTCTCTAGAATAACATCCACCTCAACTGTAGGGTTTCCTCTAGAATCAAGAATTTCTCTTCCTATTACATCTTTTATTTTACTCATAATATCACCTTTCTTAAATACAATATCATTTTAACACTTTTAAATATCTATTTCAATTATTTTCTTCTTTTAAATTTTCTTTCATTAATCTTTCTACTTCTTTATATAATTTATTATTAGCTTCCTCTAATGTCATATTTCCTACTTTAAATGGTTTTCCGTATCTAACTTTTAAATTCTTGCTCCTAAACTTATAATCTCCAGTAAGACCAAAAGGAATAATTGTTGCATTAGTTTTTGCTGCCATTGATACTGTTCCAAATTTAAATGGCAGTAAAAAATCTTTTGTTTTATTTCTAGTACCTTCTGGAAATAATCCTATCGCACCATCTTCATTTAAAAACTCTAAAGCAGCAGATACTGATTTATTATCTTTTTTTGATCTATCAACTGGAATACAACCTGCACTTTTAAAAAACCAAGCTAATTTTTTATTATCAAAATATTCTTTTTTAGCCATATATCTTATAGTTCTTTTAGTTGCAATAATAGTTAAACACTGGTCATACACATGTTTATGATTTCCAACTATTAATATTGGTCCTTCTTTTGGTATTACTTCTTTATTAATTATTTTAGGATTATAATATAATTTAAATAAAATACCAAGTACTACTCTATATATATGGTACATTATATATTTTTTCTTTTTATTTTTTTTCATTAATCATCTTCCCCCACATCACTTTTTAATTTATTAAAATCTACTTTTCCTAGTTTAGTCTTTGGTAATTTTCTTCTTATTACAAATTCTTTTGGAACCATATATTTAGCTAAATGTTCTTCACAATATTTTTTTATTTCTGATTTTTCAAATATACCAATATAACCACTTTTTAGAACTATAAATGCTTTAGGTACTTCCTGTTTATATGGATGTGGTACTCCAACTACAGTACATTGTAATACCGCAGGATGTGACTCAATTACTTCTTCTATATGAGATGGATATACGTTATACCCACTTGTAATAATCATCCTTTTAATTCTTCCCTTATAGTATAAAAATCCTTCATTATCCATACATCCTAAATCACCAGTATGAAGCCAAATATGACCATCATTATGTATTTGAAGGGCCTCATTAGTCTCAGCTTCATCATTTAGATATCCCATCATTAATGCCTTACTATTAATAACAATCTCACCTACTGCACCATATCTTACAGTTTTTCTTGTTGCAGGATCAATTATTTTTACGTGATTTCCTGCAAGTGGTATTCCAACTGAACCAGATTTATTTACATCATCATGAGCAAGAGTAACACAAGCAAGAGCTTCAGAAAGTCCATATCCTTGTGTTATTTTCGCACTAGAATTATGATTCTTTAAATATTTATTAACTCTATCTTCTAAACTTTTAGAAAGTAAATCTCCTCCACTAACTACATATTTTAAAAATGATAAATCTAACTTTCTTACATTTTTACTATTAATTAATGCTTCAAATAAAGTTGGTACTCCAAGAACACAAGTAGGTTTAGTTTTCTTAAATAAAATATCAAATTTTTTAGCATTAAATCTTGGTACTAATATAGTAGAACATCCAAGTGCAAGAGGTGTATGCATCAATACAGAAAGCCCAAAGCCATGAAAATTTGGCATAATTGCAAGTGCTGAATCTCCTTGCTCTAGTCGTATTAAATCAATTTCTTCTCCTTTTGCTGCAAATATAAAAGCTCTATTTTGAATAACAACATTCTTAGCCTTACCAGAAGTTCCACCCGAATGAAGAATAACGGCAGGAGTATTCTTTCCATAATGAACTTTTTCTATATTAGGCAAATTTTTACCAATATTATATGCTTTTTTATATGATATAAAATTATCTTTTTTAGGATAATGCTTAAATTTACCTATATTACTTATATTAAATAAAACTTTTTTTATTATATTTAATGAATTAGAAGGAGATACAAATATTACTTTTTCCATATTCATATTATCAATAAATTTCTCTATCTTGCTATATCTTGCATCATATATTATTAAAAATTTACTTAATGTAGAAGTTAACGTTTCTTTTATCTCTTCTTGAGCTGATAAAGGATGAGTCATATTAGCAATTGCTCCTATCTTATTAAGAGCATATAAAGATATTAATACCTCAGGTATATTAGGAAGCATAATAGTAACTATATCACCTTTTTTTATACCAATAGAATTAAAATATTTAGCCATATTATCAATTTTAGTAATAATATTTTTATAATTAAAATTCTTGCCCATATATTTTATAGCTACACCTCTTGGGTACTTTATAAATGAATCATATACTTGATCATACATAGATATATCAGGTATTTTATAGTTTAAATCATCATTTGTATAAAACTTCTTCCATGGCCTATCTAATTTCTTTTTCTTTCTAAACAAATCAAAAATCCACATCTATATCATCCCCTTTATTATATTTCTAAGCTTATCATTTTCCTTATCTAATTCGCCTTTTATAGTTATTGCTTTTTGAAATTCAATTTTTAAGCTTCTAGAAAACAATCTATACTTACCAGTAATACAAAATGGAACTATCTTAGTATTTGTATCTTTAGCCATTTTTACAGCCCCTATTTTAAATGGCAACAATCCTCTTCCCTTTTCAGTAGTACCTTCTGGAAATATCCCAATTACACACTCTTTATTTAAATACTCTTCTGCCATAACTAATGAATTATGATCTTTTTTAGATCTATCTACTGGAATTAAGCCCATATTAGCAAATAATACTTTTTTAAACCCTCTCCACAATTCTTTTTTAGCTAAAAAATGCACACTCCTCTTAGTGGCACTAATAAGCAAGAAACAATCTAAAATATTAGTATGTCTTCCAGCTAATATTATTCTTCCTTCTTTAGGAATATTATCAAGTCCTATATACTTAGGCCTTATAAATACATTTGTCAAAAATTTAATAATTGGTCTTAATAACCTATATAATTTAGAATCCATATAATCACCACTTATCTTTATTAATTATATCATAAAACTAACAAAAAAAAATAACATACTATCTTAGTATGTCATTTTATATGATTGAATTTGTTGTTTTACTTTTTGATAAGGTTTTGGTAATCTAGTTATATCTGATACTTTTTTACTATTCTTAATATCAAGATATACTTTTATAATATTCTTAATATCATTTAAATCTTCATTAAGCGAACTACCATCAGTTATACTAGCTGAAAATAATTCAGGTGTATTTTCAATATAATTATTATTTTTATCAAACCAAGGAATATTATATTTAATTAAAATATTATCAAATGAATATATACATTTAGTTTGAATTTCAATTGATTTAAAGAAATTATCTAAATTTTCTTCACTCATATCATTTGTAGAAATACAAATATTTGCACCACCTGTTTGTTTAATAACAGTTACAATTAATGGTTGTCCTGGATGATTACCTAAATTTTTTAAATAAGCAATATTTGTTAATTTTCTAAATATAAAATACTCTCTATTATATATATTAAAAGCCTTATCTTTAATTAACTGTTTTTTCATAAAATCCCCCCAACGGGGATGTATTTTATCAATTATTATTTCATTTGTCAAATTAACTAGTTTAATATATTTTTTAATGATATAATATAATTGGAAAGTAGTGATTAGATGAATAATATATATATGCATATAGTTATATCATATATTAATTTAAAAAAATTAAGAAAAGATTCAATGATACTTAAAGAAAAATTATTAAAGGCAAAAAGATTTAAATCAAAATGTTTTAAATATGGTCAAATGGAAAAAGCTTATTATAATTTTTATGTTCCTATTATTGGTTTAATTGATGGTCAAATAGAAAAATTACATAAAGAATTAAAATTTAGCTATGAAACAGAAAGAATTCAATCAGAAATAAATACTTTAAGTAATTATAAATTATATTTAATAAATATATTAAATAATAATATATACTGTAAAATAAATAATGTTTTTAATGCAGATAAAATTTACAATAATATGTATTTATTATATAAAGATAATCCTACTCAACTAGATTTAATTATTAAAATGAATTTTATAAATAGTTATAATTTAGGATACGAAAACTATAATAAATCAGAAAAAGTATTAGGTCTATTTAGTAAGTTAGAAAGAAAAATAAAGTAGATAATCATAAAAAATTATCTACTTTATTTAAATATAATATATTTTTATTATTTTTAAAACAGATATCATTATAAGGGCAAAATTCACAGCTTACATTCTTACCATCAATATTTTTAGGATTAATATCAAATTCACAGTTTTGTATTTTTTTGATACTCTCTTTTATTTTATTTTCTGCAAGAATAATTAAATTATTTACCTCATCATTACTTAATATTTTACTAGTTGAATAAAATGTTCCATCATTTTTTACCTTTAATGATTTTATCAAGCTACTATTTTCATATGTTTTATCAAAGTTAGATATATACTTACTATTACTATACCCACATAATTTTAATTTAGATTCTTTTTTAGTAATATCTTCACCTTTAGATGATTTATTTAAAATGTATTGCAGATAAAATCCTGCAAATTTCGCCTCTTTAAATCTTTTGGAAGCTAAGAACAAGTATATTGCAAGTTGCATATTTATTCCATAATAGTTTAATGATAAATCGATTGAATCATTTCCTGTTTTATAATCTACTAAGGCATAAATATCATCATCATATAATATTTTATCTATAACACCAACAAAAGTTATATTAATTTTATCATTATATTCTAATTTTATTTTTTCCTCATATAGTCTTTTCTTTAATATTATATAATCATTTTGTTTTTGTAATGTCTCTAATAAAAATGGTAACTCTTCACTTAACTTATTTAAAAAGAATTTCTCTTTATAACTCATTTCTATTTTATTATCAGTTATATACTTATTAATAATACTATTAATATCAGGGTTAGTTTCATCAATACACTCTTCAAGTACATAATGAAATATAGAACCAATATGTCGTGTTGTAATATCACGCATTTTATCTATCTTTAATATATATTTTAAATAATATTTAAAAGAACACTTATAATAATCATTCATACTTGTATAAGATAGTGTTAATTTATTATTTAAATACTTATTTAAATCATCTTTTTTTATACCATTATAATCATTATTAAAAGATTTATAATCTATTTTATAATGCTTACTAAATAATGACATATTAGGAGATATATTATTATATTTAATAAAATCATCATAATAAATAGTTAAATTAACTTTATTACTAATAGATGAATAATTCTTATCATTTGGTATTATACCTTTAATTACATTACAATCAAGCACATTAGCCATATTAAAAGATGCAAAAGGGCTCTTTAACTTATATGTAATAGTTAAATTCTTTATACTTTCTAAACTATTTTTAATATTAATTCTTTCTCTCTTATTAATTACTTCTAATCTATCTAACTTAGTTAAGTCTCTAATATTGTCAGTAATATAAGAATCATCTATATGCACTTTAGGAATACTTTCTTGATTATAATTTAGATAAAATACATATTCATCAGTAATATTATTATTCATAATATCAATAACTTCTATCTCATTATCATAATGTATCTCTTTAGTTAAATTCTTTAATTCACTAATAATCATATCTTTAACCTTATTATAATCACTTATAAAGTTATAGCTATTAACTATATCTATTATGGAATCAATAGTATCATTATCACACTTACTATTTTTTAGTATTTCTATAGTCTTATTAATATTACTATTAAAATTATCTATAAACATTCTAACAGTATTAGTAGAATATAAATTAATACTCTCACTAATTTTAAGATTATACATATCAAATATTCTCTTAATAGAATTATTATAATCTTCATTAATACCACTAATCTTAATCTTATTAATACTAACACCATTATCAATAAGCTCACATATCTTAATAGCTACATATTCTACTTCTTCATCCATAGTTTTAAATTCTATTACATCATGGTTATAATGATTATACTCTTTATTAATAACTCTTACATTAGTAATACTTTCTAACTCTTCAATCATTATATTATCAAACTTATCTAACTCTATAGAATCAAACACTACTTCATTATTTTTTAAAAACTCTTTAAATAACTTATCATATATAAGTAAATTATTACTATCTAAATACTTCTTTATACTAACTAATTTATCTAATTTCTCTACTCCATAATATTTATCTTCTATATAGTAAATATTATCTAAATACATTTTACTATTTTCATAATTAAAACCATAATATTCACATAACTCATATATAGTACGTTTATCATAATCAAAATAAAACTTATGAATAAACTCTATTTTATTCATATATTTCACATTACTAATTTTATTACTCTTACTTAATAATTCATCTTTTCTATAATTATCACATACTATAATCATGTTACCACCAATATGATTATACTAAATAATAAAGCAAAAAAGCAACTAATTTGTTGCTTATAAACTTAATTGATATTCTCAAAAAACCATGATAATATTAATTCATCGATAATACATACGGATTTTGTTCTGATCCATCACCAGAGGATATTTTAACATCAGATGCAAGATACAAACTAGGTCGAACGCCACGTGTCCCTCCCGAAGTGTTACCGTTGATACAACCCGAAACCTCCATATGGAACACACGACTCGAATCATCTGAACGTGGGGAAATAAGCCATTGCAAAGAATTAATATTAGTATTATATATCCATCCATTTATAGGTATTCCACCTGCATTGGTTTTACAATTATATCCATCATTATAACAAATGTTATCCACTTCCAATGAATAGGTATAATAATTATCACTTGGGTACATCAAGCCTATTTTTCCTACCCAAGACACACTTCTTCCAGAATGTACTGTTGTTCCTCGCTCCCAAGCATACATTTCTGATGTCGTTCCATAGTGTGTTGTTGAATCATATGCTCTACCACCTAAATAATATTTTGTATCTACAACCATACTTTTTGACTCACTAGTTATACTATTATAATAATCACCATTAAGATAGTTTTTAAGCGCTGCGACACCCCATTCATTTACATTATTTGAATTCCAGGCCATATCGCTAGAAAGTTTCTCATTTCTAATTAGTTTGATTCTTTGTTCTTGATTACCATTTTCATCTTCTACTGTAAATACTCCAATTATTCTCCATAATTCATCATTAAATGTTACATAATTATTTGGGTTTGCTCCTATATATCTATAATCAGTAAGTTCTCCTGTCTGTTCGGTAGCAGGATGATCAAATGTATACATTTCATGGGTATTTCCATCAGTATATGTTGTTATAGATATATCATTTGTTTTTGACAACAACTTGTCTACAGCTGTAGTTTTATCTTCTCCATAAACTATATCAACAGAAATACCACTTACCCTACAATTAGTTAAATATACTGTCCCATCTTTATTTATTAATACATCTGCATCAACCTTTTCACCTGTATAATTAAGCGCTAAAGATGAAATATCAGCTGGATATGTATTATTTATATCATGATATTCTTTTAATGCTTGCTCTATTGCTTTTCCATACATTTCAATAGTCTCACTATTAGTTAAATCTCTTGTACCATAGTGATACCATCCATCTTCCTCATTAGAGTCTTTAACTTCAATATTATTAACCTTACATTGTGATAAATATAGTCCACCATTCTTCTTCATATTCATAACACTACATTCAACTTTATTCCCACTATACTCTATTTGTAAATTAGGTAGTTGTTCATTAGTTGGAAATACTCCTGTATCAAGTAAGTATGATGCAATAGCTAACTCTACACTTCTACCATATGCGTCTATACTTCTTTTTCTTGCAGAAATTTTTGCTTTTCTTATAATTGACATTACTAATGAGGTTGCTATTAAAGCAATTATCGCAAGTATTACTAACACTCCTATTAACTCTATTAAAGTAAAACCTTTCTTTTTCATATGTACTCTCCTTTTATATTTTCTATTATCCTAGATTAATTATATCATGTTTTGCTCTTATTTGTCGAATTATTTTTCTGTTTTATATTTTTGCTCTTATTCTTCGAACTTTAAAAAATTAGTTACCAATAAATGAAATAATCAATATAAAGGAATTGGTAATATATGGAAAACAGATTGGAAGATTTAAGAACTAGTAGAGATTTAAAGAAAATTGAGATTGCAAAAATTATTGGAGTTGTACCATCTATATATTGTGAATGGGAAAATGATCGTTTAACCATTCCTACTAAAAGGCTTTATGAGCTTGCTGAATATTTTGAAATTAATATTGATTATATGCTTAGATTAGATAATGAGAAAAAAAGAATAAAGAAAAATGTTGCTATAAATAGAGAAATTGTTGCGAATAATTTAAAAAAAATTAGAAAAGACATTAATATATCGATGCGAGAAGAAGCAAAAATACTTAATACAACATCGTCTGTAGTTAGTAATTTTGAAAATAATAAAACTTTGATTTTAAGCACATTCTTAGTTGATCTATGTAAAAAAACTAATTATTCTATTGATTGGGTACTTGGTAGAAGTAATATTAAAAAAATAAATATAAGCAATAAAAATTGTATAAAAATTAAATAAACCTGATAGACTTTCTATCAGGTTTTATAAATAATTCTTTAATTTTTCTACACATTTTTCCTGCATAGTAACATAATCTCTTAAAATATTAGTTACTTCTTCATCTAAACTTTTATTATTTAATATTCTTCTTCCTTCTATAATTCCCATGTTAGTTCCTTGAAGTAGTAACTCAGCTATTTTTGAATCACTTTTATCGGTTAGTGTTTTCATCTCAATACTCATATTAGTCATAATCTTATTCATAAAAGTTGTTTCATGTGGTTCTTTATCATCATTATAATTATCGTATATCTCATTTATATGTTCTGATATTCTCTTATAATCATCATACTGTTTTTTTATCATATCTTTAAATTCTTTACTATCTATCTTATCTAAGATATCTCCTATTGCATCCATTCCCATAGTTGCACCTTTATTGATTTCATCTAGTGCATTAATATTATCTTTCATATTTAATCCTCCTATATAATTATTTGCACAAATAATTATTTTATACAAAAAAGGCTAAAAATTTTTATTTTTAGCTCTCTTTATCATTTTTTTCAAATTTTTATATTTAACTTTATCAATATTATTAATATCATATTTAACAATATTATCAGGTATTTCATTTTTGATTTTTGCATTGCTTATTGAATTAATATAATTATTATATTCTTTATTTAGTAATTCTTCATTATCTATAAATAGTTTGTTCTTTTCTAAATCTTTATAACTAGTAATACTAGAAATTAATCTATTATTAAAATAACCAAAACAAATAAATTGCATAATAGCACATATTAATAATAATGCTTCAAACTCCTTTTTACTCATAAGACTATTTATACTGTAGAAAGTCCAGTAAAGTGTATTGACATTCCAAAATAGATATAATAACATCTTATTTCTATATTCTTTTTTATCATTGTAAGATTGTAATACATGTCTTTTCATATTTTTTAATAATTGTTTTTCAGTCTCTTTATCATATTTTAAAATTTCTGTTTTTTTATCTGCATAATAGACTATAATTGAATCATTATCAATCTCATAGCTTGTAATAAAATATGATTTAGAGCTAGTGCTATTTTCATAATATTTCATAAATTCCTCCACGTAATTTAATATTTTAGCACATATAACTGATATTTTCAAACAAAAATACTAATTATATGGTAAAATAAAAAGCGAGGTGAATTTTATGAAATATATTAATGCAAATGATTTAATTAATAGTAAATATTTAATTAAAACACCTATTATTAAACTAAATAATAAAATTATTAATAGTGATAATAAAAATATTTTGTTAACTGGGAATAACGGTAGTGGTAAAACTGTTACATTAAAATATATGGAAAAGATAAGTATAAATAAAAAATATAAAGTTATTTATACAAGTTTTGAATCTATTGTAAATTTTGCGAAAAGACCAAATGAATTATATAGTAAAGAATTTTTTAATCATTACTATGAGATTAATTTTTGTATTAAGCTTTTAAGGTATATAAAAGAAAACTTTGAATCTATTTATGATAGTAATTTTAAAAATTATGAAAATGAAATTTACAAATATGCTGATGAAATGGATTATTATAGAAAAAATATAATGTTTAATGATGTAAAAATTTCTAGCTTTTTAAATATAGCAGATATCTCTAAAGAAATTATAAAAGATATAAAAGAACAATTAGATTGCAGTAATTTAATATTGGAAATTGATGGTTTTGATTATACTAATGGTGCAAGTAAATATACGCAGTACGTTCTAAGTGACTTTTTTACGCTTTTTGATAAAGTTATTTTAGGAGTTGAAAATAAAAATAATAATAACATATTTAAAGAGATAAAATGTAATTATAGTAATTACATTAATATTTCTAGTGAAATTTTATCTAGGAGAATTAAATATTCTAATAATATGTTAAATGAAAATGGTAAATATATTGATGAAAAAGTAATTACAAAGGAAATATATAATTATTTAATAAAAAAATGCAATGGAAATATTACGCTTATGCTTAGTGTTATTGATGAGGCTTTCGATATGATTTACTGGAAACAAGACTTAGATAAAGTAGAGGCTATATTTAAAAGTTCAACAAATAAAAAAATAAATGATTATAAAAAAATAAAAGCAAAAACATTAAAACCAAAATTATATATATAAAAACCTTTTAGAAAATCTAAAAGGTTTTATTCTTTTTTAAAGTTTTAGGTTCATCTTTAAATTTTTTAAAGAAATCAAAAGTTAAATCTTCACTTTCTTCTTGATTGATATATTTATTTTCATAATTATGAATTATTGACTCATCATCTACATCTATTAAAACTGTATTTTGAGTTAATTGAGGTTCTTCTTTAGGTGTAAAATATTTTACTCTTGCATTTTTTTCATTATATAGTGATGTTAAATTATCGAAACGAATAATTTTATTTCTTTTTAAATCTTCAAACTTAGCATTTGCAATATTGTATACATCATCACCAATCATTGTTAGAATGGCTAAATGTCTTACTTGAGCAACACTAAATAATAGTTTCATCATATCTGGAACATAATTTTTTAACTGTTCGTTTGTTTTTATTTCGTTTATTAAATTTTCAACTTCTTCTTTATTATCACCAAAGAAAGTTTTATCTTTGTTTGCTATTTCATTATACTCTTCATCTGTTAGCATTTCTCCCCTATTTTCAATAATAGCAATATAAAAATCATTTATGTTTTTTTGAATAAGAATTCTATTTATCTCATCTTGTGTATAATTATTAGTCATTTTTAATACCATCTCCCTTTGTTTTTTGTAATTTTTTATTCTTACTATATGTAAAAATAAAATTAGTAGCATGTTCATCTTTCTGTATATATGGATTATATGGATTATATGAATTATTTATCTCATAACTAATATTATTTTGTTCAAATAAATCTAATAATTTTTTTAAATTTATATAAATATACCCATAATTATAAACTGTTTCACTTTGACTAAATCCTACAAAATAATTTCTTTGATAACTATTTTTTACATACTTATATATTGCAACTATTCTATCTTTATTTTTTTTAAAAAAGTCATCAAAGCCTTTGCAATTACTTTTATCTACATCTTCAAATGTTCCACAAAATATTAAATTAAATGCTAATTCAACACTAGCACTATCATTACTAACTGCACTTGATATTAAATTAATCATTCCTTCTTCAGCAAATTTTTCTGTATTATCATCCATTTTATCATACATATTAAATGTTGCATAACTATTTACAAGTACTGCTCCACCTTGGATACATCTAGGTGAAACAAATAAATAATTTTTATTTTTATTCTCATTTATAAAATTAATTTTTTCTTCTAGTGTCATTTTTCCTCCCCTGATTTTTATATAATGGTGCGATACAAGAGCCTATTTTGAACACTTATATCTATAAAGAACAAACTAATAAATATCAGTTTTATGTATAATATAGCATGAATTTTTACTTTTGTAAACAAAATATCGTCAGTTACATTAGTTAAAAAGTTTGATAAGAGAACTAATGCTGAAAGATATACTATCTCTAAAAAGCAATACATTAGAGATAAAATACATTTATCAGAATTACAAGATAAATATCATGCTAGATTAGTTAGTAAAGGTTATGATTTAGAACGTGGTATTAAAGGTAGTAATGCCACTCGGAAAAAGACTAAAGAATTAAAGAAAACTACTAGATATTATGAAAATAAAGTTAATAATTTCAATAAAAAACTTGATAATGCTATAAATGATTTTGAAAAAAAGATGAAAACTACTAAAAATACTATCTTAATTGATAAAGAATTTGTTAAGGTTAAAAAAGATACTTTTGAGAGTATGAATAATGTAATTAAAGAAACAAAAAGTGATATGAATTTTCAACCTAAAATACAACAATTATTTAATGAAGTAGATAATTATACTAAAAGTCATCAAACTTTAGAAAAAGAAAACCAAAATTTTCAAAGAGAAGTTAAATCTCTTACAACTAGAAATCAAAACCTAACTAAAGAAAATAATAAATTAAAAGGCCGACTAGATACTATTTTAAAGGTTATTAAAGAGTTTTTTAGAAAATTACTACAAATTGGTAATGAACCTACAAAAGAAGCCACTACAAGCGAAATAAAGACTTATTATGATAAGAATGAATTTAATTCTAATGATATTTATGATATTTCAAAAGGAACTACCAAAGAAGATGAATTATTTGATTATGCTGATATACCTGATTATTATAAAACTAGAAAAAAATCCCACGATTATGAAAAAGATAAAGATGACTATGAAATTTCAATGTAAAAAAGGGCTCAGCCCTTTTAATTTTAACATATAATTATTTGACTACCATCTTGTATTTTGAATTAATAAATCTTTTGGCAAGTCAAATAATTCATTATGTTTAACATTCATAATCTTATTAGCTATATCAAAAATAGTATAGATAGATAATTCGTCAAAATTATCAATTTTAGATTTAATTAAATTCCAAACTTCATCACTTCTAATTAAATCTAAAGTTTTATAACCTTTTTCAGTCAGACATTTGATTTTATGATCTCTTAGAACATCATTGTCATCATAACTAACCTTATCAAGAACTGTTAAATAGTGTTCTTTATTAAATAAAGTAACAATATCTAATACATCTTCAATAGAAAATTCTGATATTCTTTCTTGTAATTTAGCAACTGTTAAAGTTTCTCCATAAGGAATATTTTCAACTTCAAATAAGATTTTTCTAGCACATTCATTATTAGTTTTCAAATGTATTTCCTCCTCAATAAAAATTATATCATTTTTTAAATCTGAATCATATACATATTGCATAAAAGATTAGAAGTTTATAGAAATCCATATCAATATATTTAAAGTTTTGGTATAATTTTATATGTAAGGAGGAAACTTTAATGAAGATTATAACAGTATGTGGCAGTTTAAGATTTATGAAAGAAATGATGGAAATAACAGAAAAAATGGAATTGCAAGGAAATTGTATGCTAAGTCCTATATATCCAACAAAACCTGATAAAGATGCTTACACAGAAAATGAAGCATTAATGCTTGATAAAATGCACAAGGAAAAAATAAAAATATCTGATGCGATTTTAGTTGTAAACGTTGATAATTATATTGGAAATAGTACAAAAAGTGAAATCGACTTTGCTAAATCTTTAGGTAAAGAGATTATTTATTATACTGACTTAAAATAATTTAAAAATTGTGGAGGTAAGAAAATGAATAAAATTATAATTGAAGTTGGGTCAACTAATACAAAAATCGATATTTATGATGGTAAAGATGTAAAAAGATTAGATGAATTAACTATTCTTTTCAAGCAAAATTACAAAGAAAATAATTCCATTAGTCAAAATGATATTAATATTTTATTTAATAAAATTTTAGAATTAAAGAAAGATTATGATGATATATATGTATGCGGTACAAGTATCTTTAGAGATTTGCAAGAAAGTGAAAAAGAAATATTTTTAAATAACTTTTTTGATAAAACAGGTTTGCATTTTAATATTATTTCTCAAGAACAAGAAAATGAACTTACTGTTTTAGGTGCTACAAGATTCGTTAATGAAAAAGTTTGCGTATTTGTCGGAGGTGGCGGATCAACTGAGATTTCTATTTTTGATAAAGCTATTATTGAAAGTGAAAATACATCTATAGGGGTTATGGATGTTATGAATGAATTTCCAGATCTAGCTGATGACCTTGCAACAACACCACTTGAAAAAGTAATGGACTATATTGAAAAGAGATTGAATGTTCCAAATAATAAAGCAGATATTTTAATTCTTGCTGGAGGAGGACATGAGGTTTTTGCTAGAGGTTCTGGAATAAAATATGAAAATAATACATTATATGAAGATAATTCTGCTACGATAATGATGGACATAGAAACCAGAAAAAGTGAAACAAAAAGATATTATGAAGCAATTTCTTTAAATGATATAAAGAAAAAAGTATCAAATCCTGATTGGTGGTTTGCTACAAGAGCAATGTGTGCGTTTGTTTTAGTTGTAGCAAAAAAAATAGGAGCAAAATATATCATACCCACAAATATATCTATGGTATATGGAATATTAGAACAAAATAAATAATATATTTGCAAAAATCCGAAAGAAATTTTATAACTAATGGATTTTCGCTTTTAGTTATTCATTATAATTATCTCTTAAATCATATCTATTTACAGATGAATCACACATTTTTAGCCTTCCTTGTTTTAAAATATTGCTAACTGTTTCAAAATCTTGTTTAAAATCTATTTTTTCTGTTATATGTCTTTTTGGACATATCATTAAATCTCCATTAGAATCTATTGGTGTGAATAAGTTTGCGCAACCACCACAAGCACATACTTCATCACAAAGAAGTAAAACGAATTCAGACTCATCTTCTTTTTTTATATATGCTTCAATTTTTCCTCTATAAGGCCAAACATCATAATGCCATGCCTTTTTAATCCATCTATCTTGAATTTTCCAAAATATTTCTGGTTCCTTTTGATTAGTTTTAAAATCTTCAGAAATATCCTCTTTTTCATTTAAACCTCTTGGATTTAAATCATTTAATTTAATGACTTTTAGACACTCTGCACCCATATCTATTGCAAAATTTATCATATTATCAATGTCTTTATAATTATATCTTGTTAATACTGTATTTAACTCTAAAACAGTCTTTGTAGCAGCATATTTCATTAATTCAATTACTTTCTCAACATTATTCTTTGTTGTATAAATATTAGGCTTTGTTTGTTCGGCATAAAATGAATCAATACCTACTTTTATTTGAACATTCTTTTCACATAATATATCAACTAATTCTTTTGTTAATAATGTCGCATTGGTGTTTAAATGTATTTGATCACATACTGTTCTACATTCATCTATTATCTCCAATAAATTTGGATGTAATAAAGGTTCCCCACCAGTAATGTTAATAACTTCAATATACACATCATTGTCTTTAAACCATTTTATCATATCTCTGATATAATCCAATGAAATAAATTGTTTCTTATTACATATCGGTTGCCCTTCATTATGGCAATAAAAACAACTTAAATTACATTGGTTTGTAATAGCGATTCTTAATTTATTATTTATTAATATATTTTTTTTCATAACTCACCTCTAAAATCTATATTATTGTAATTCCTTGATTATCTATTTCAAAGTAATCAACCTTATTTTTTAAATTAAATTTCTTCATATCTTTGCTTATAAAATATATTGTTGGAGAACTTGAAGTTAGTCCAACTATCCCATTTGTTGATAATTTTTCCATAACTTTAATCATTTCATCACCACACAAGTAATTTTCGCACCTCAATATTCTAGTAGAACCTTTTAAAATTTTTAAATTATTAACCTTCAAATTTTTTATATTATCATTATCTAATTCTGGAATTATCTTATTATTAAAAATTTGTCTTATAAAGTTTATACTCATAGGAATAAATTGTTTTTTCTTTTGTTTTATTTCTTCAATATTGTTATTTATAATTTTATCATCAAAGTAAATAAGTGCTATTTTATAATCAATTGGAAATTTATAATTGTAAATCAATTTCAAGTCATCAATTATATTCAAACCACCATTTAAAGCACAATGTTGAGATATCATACAAGTTGAATCATTTCTTGTTATGCTACTATTATTTAATTCAGCATATGTTTCAAATAAATATTTAAGTATCTCATCTTTTGTAAATCTATCATCTATTAATTTATTAAGTGCATAATATATTGCACATGCAATATTAGAGTTAAAAGCATAGCCTACATGATTTTTAAATCTATCGTCTAATTCTAAAACTATATTTACTTTAAATTTAAAATTTGATATCTTTCTAAATTCTTCCAAATAGTACTTAATTAATAAATCCACATTATCTTCAACAGTTTTTACTTTTATACTATCTTTAATTGATTTGCTAATTGATAAATAATTGTTCATTTTTATTGCTACACCATAGCCACCTTTAACAAGTTTATTTGGGTATGTAAACAAATTCATACTTATACGAGCTGGAAATTTAACTTTTATTCTATTCATAAGCATCACATTTATATTTAAGGTTATTTATTATATTTTGTTTATCCTTGATATCAAATATTTGGCAAGCAAATTTATAGCAATGTGAATTAGGTTTAAGTTTACCCTGAACACTACAAACAACAATAACATTTTCTAATATTGTTCCTGTAAGATCATCTCTTGAAGTATATGGAAAACTTAAATCAGTAATTTTTAAATGATAATCTCTTTCATTATATTTAAATTCCATATATTGTATACATTCTTCATTAGAATCTAATTTAGTTTTAATAATCGCATTTTTCACATTTATCATCATTAAAGTCTTATTTAGATTTGGTAAATTTTTTTCTTCTACATAGCATTTACCATCATCAAACAATAAATCATCGTTATCTATTCCATATTTGCAAAATATCTCGTATTCACTTTTTTTACCAATAACTTTAATATTTTTTGCAATAACATTTTCTTTACTCCATCTAATTGGTACATATTTATCAATATCAAATTCAATAACATCTAAGATATTAACATCTTTCATTAAATCTCTAGAAACTGCATCTCCCTTTTTATTAGATACTATTCTTACCCATTTACCATTATCTAAGTTATATCCAGATAAACATATTCCATCTCCTTTTGATGACATAGTTAAGACACACATTTGCATCCTTGTTTCACCTCATTTTCAATATAATTATTTACTACATTAAGTACACTCGTATTTGACTTTATTGATTCTTTTATAAAATATGATGTTTTATCGTATATTAAATTTAATCTTTTATAAACATATTGTTCAGAATAATTCTTTCCTTCACAATCGAGATCAATTACACCACCACAATTTGCAAGTATATCGGGGATGTAAATTAGTTTATTATTATAAAGTATTTTATCTATTTTGTCGTCACTTAATTGATTATTTGCTCCTCCAACAATGAATTTTGCTTTGATTTTATCAACATTATTATAATTAATCACACTTCCAAATGCACATGGGCAAATAATATCTACATCTGAAACTATGGCATCTTTAACCTTTATAAACTCAATTTCCTTACTCAATTTATCAATTTTATTTTTATCAATTTCAGATATATAAAGAACACAATTTTCACTATTTAATAAATGTGCTAAATTATACCCAACCTTTCCTATACCTTGAATCGCTATCTTTAAGCCTGTCAAAGACTCTTTATGAAGTATTTCTTTTACTGTGGCTTTTATTGCAAGATAGATACCATAAGAAGTTGCAGGAATTTGGTATCCATCTATCATATAACCTCTAGCATATTTAGTAAATTGTCGCATATATTCCATATCTTCAACAGTAGTATTTACATCATCTGCAGTTTGATAAATACCATCAAGATAATTCAATAATTCACTGAAAGCTTTAAGCATTTCCTTTCTTTCTAATTGTGAGTAATATATAAATGATTTTCCTCCACCATACTTTAAATTTGCAATTATATTTTTTCTTGTCATTGCTTTTGCCAAAGAACAGACATCATCAATTGCTTTATTTCTTGGAGTATTATTAATAAATCTACACCCCCCTATAGAAGTTTTATATTTTGTATTATCAACAGCTATAAGAATTTTTAAACTTGGTGAATCATATTCGTAAAGATATCTTATACTATTATTCTTTTTGTATTTATAATTCTCGTAACATTTAACATATTTTTTTTCGAACATAATAGCACTTCCTTCAATATAATTGTATAGCACATTTAAAAATAAATAAAATATATTATTTTTATTATATCCATAACTTTTATTTATGATATAATAAATGTGGATGGTGATTTTAATGTTAAACAATATAAATTTGAATTTATTAAAATACTTTTATGAAGTTGTAAATACAAAAAATATAACAAAAGCAAGTGAAAATTTATGTATATCACAGCCTGCAATCACTAAAGCAATAAAAGATTTAGAAAGTGAACTTAATGTAAAATTACTTATAAGAAGTAAGAAGGGAGTGTCACCAACTATAGAAGGAGAAATATTATATGAGCATATTAAAGATATGTTTAACAATCTAAACAAAACTTTTAATACAATAGAAAGTAATAAAAATAGTGGAGGTCATTTATATATAGGAGCAACAACCACAAACTTTTTAGAGTTTATCAAAGAAGCGTTAAATACATTTAAATCAAAATATCCTAATGTTCATATCGATATTACTCTTGAAACCATTGATGTATTAGAAGAAAGAGCTAAGGTAGGAAAACTTGATATATTAATTAAAAATGATTACGAAAATTTTAATAATTTTTCATATATAAAGTCTTTTATGATTAGTGATAAATTTGTTGCGTCAAAAAAATATTTTAATCACTTAATTGATAAAAAATTATCTATTGATGATGTTCTCAATCAACCTCTTGTTTTATTAAGTAACATAACACACGGAAGAAGAAATTTTGATGCTTTTTTAAAACAAAACAATAAAAAGGTTATACCAACATATGAGTTTAATAGCTATAGTTTGTGTAGAGAATTAATAAAGTGTGGTTTTGGAATTGGTATAGGTAATCCAATTCACTATGACAGCAAAGATTTTATTATTCTTAATACTAGCTTTAGTTTACCAGCCAGAACATTTCACATAGGTTATAACAAAATGTCTAAAAACAATTTAATTCAAGAATTTATAAAACTTCTATAAACTCATATCACAATCATCTTCTTCTTCATCAAATTCACCATATTCATAATCATCATAACCTTCTTCATATAAAGGTGTTCTAATAGTTCTATATTGATCTGGTACATTTGCATATTCAAATAGTTCATCTTCTCTTGGTGTACCTTTAGCTATATCTTTAACATCTAACATTTTAAAATATTTATTATCATAATATTGCTTAACTTCTTCTTCGACATAATCTTTAATATATTCACTACCTCGTTGTAATAACTTTCTAAAGAATTCTTTTATTGTTTTTAATATTTTACTAATTTTATCTTGTAATCGTTCATTTTCTTTTTCTAAATGTTTATTTTTTAGATTCTTTAACAATACGTTCCATAGTATCAAAAGTATCTTTATTTACAATTACTTGTGTTTTATTAAACGGTATATTTTTAGTAGTTTTCATTTTTTTCTTCAAACTCATTGAGTGATTTATCTAATCTATCATTTCTAACATTTAAGTTTTCTTCTAACTTTCTATTTATTTTCTTATAATCTTTTATTTTAATATGCTTTCTATCAATACCCTTAATACCTCTTTCTAAATCATAACCTTCGCTAACTAATCTTGCATGATATTTATCTTGTAATTCCGATAAATGTATTTTATCTCTAATATATTGTTTTTTAGATATAGTATATCTTTCAGTGTTAGTTCTTTTATCAAACTTTTTAACAAAAGGAACAACTAAACAAGATGAACTATTTGATTATGTTGATGCACCAGATTATTTAAAAACAAGAGTTAAAGATTACGATGATTATGATAAATCTGATGGATTGGAAATGAATAGATAAAAATAATAAAAATACTCTCGATTTTTTTAATCGTTAGAGTAAAAATAAAAAAGACGATTTATGATTTTTTCAACTAATCTAATCGTCTTATATTTTATTTTTTTTTAGTGGTTCCTTCAAGTTCACTTGTTGGGAAATCTCCAAATTTATTAGCATAATAATTATCAATATTATTATAAATTTGTTTAACCCTCTCAATTTGCTCAAAATATTCTATGACCATGGCATCTTCTGGAGATTTATCTATTTTAGGCATAACACCATTTCTCGAAAGGTAATCAACCTTATTAACAGCATCAACTAATTCTTCAAAATTATCTTCACCAATGTACTTTATGAGTTCTTGTGGTTCTGAATTAATTTTAGCTCTAATAACTTGCTTTCTAAATTTTTCAAGTAGTGGTTGTAATAGGCCCTTAGTGATTGAAGCTGTATTACAATTGCTAGTATCCAATTGAGTAAATTCTTTTGGCTCAATTAAATATATTCCTTGGCTTTGTAAAAATTTAATTGCTTCTATTGTAAACATATCATTAAGTGTCTCATTAAATTTTTCATATTTTCTAAATGCATTGTCATATGGATTTTTTTTAATATTTTCGTCAAAACTATCAAAATGCTCAAAACCAGAACCTATTTCAATTTGATCTATAATATGTCCACATTCATGCATAAAACTTTGAAGTAAATAACCTCCATCATTTATGCGAACTGTATAAAACATTATTGAGAAAAACTCATTTTTGTCATTGTGACCACCTTGTCCTGCAATACAAACCCTTTTATTTTTTATTTGATCATAAATATAATTCAAATTATTTTGATTATTAGCAAATGTTTTCATAGCATCTGTAAAATCTTTTCTAGTTGTATAGTATTCCCTAAGAGCTTCTTCATACTTTTTTTCCCTCGTAGCCGAAATATAACTAATTAATTCTTCTGTAGGTATATATTTCTTAATATCATCTTGATTTAAAAAGGTTAGATAATTGGTAATATCTTCTTCAGAATTACACTCTAGCATTTTTTCGTTTGGAATAGTAATTCCTAATTTTTTAAAATAATTTGATTGCCAATATACTATCCAAAATTTGTCCCAGTGTTCAATGTTAGGAGATTTAAGTTTTTCCATTTGTTCATAACGAAAAGCTTCTATATTGGATTTAGATGAAATATCAGTATAACCTAAAATGATTTTTTGTTGCTCTTCAAAAGTTTTACTAGAAATAGAATCTTTTACAGTCAATGGTAATTGATCAAAAATTTCTCTAAACAATTCATTTTTCTTTTTTTGTATAATATCTTCTTTTCTTTTTTTCTCATCTTCGATGTATTTTTCATATGGTGCTAATTGCTTTGCCCAATCATTATATTCTGATAATAATTTTTTGTATATCATTTTAAATTCATTTATTTTTTCTAATAATTCTAAAAATTCTTTTGTTTCAGTAAAGGATTCAAAATTTTCTTCAGTTATTATATCCTGAACATTACCAAGAAGATAATTGATTATTTTTATTTTATTTGCTAGTAATCTTTTTTGATTATTTTTATTGTTACTATCAAAAGCAAGAAGTGGTGCCCAATAATCTGCATCTTCAGAAAAGCCAAAACTTGAATCAATAATACATTCTAAAATATCTCTAATTTTACTATCTAAAGGTTCTGTATAATTATCTTTTTTATGTGCTTGAACATCTATTCCTATTTCATCTAAAAAACGAATAGAAAATTCACGACTTTTACATCTTTTTAAATATGATACATAATCCCTTAATCCCTCAAAATCATGATATGAAATTATAAGAGTATTATTTATTTTTTTAGAAATAATAGAGCGATACTCTTCACCGTATACTGAAGAAAAAGCATCAATAACATATGGTAATAGGCTTTTAAAATCAATATTTAATTTATCCATTTTGCACCTCATCAATTAATTTTTGATTAAGTCTTTCAAGTGCTTCAAAATTAGTAGGATAACTCGATTTGCCATAATATTCTCGTTTACTTCCATTGATATAAGTAATAGATAAATTCCAACTATCTCCATCAATTATTCTTGTATCAATATATTCTTTTTGCCAACCGTCTATAATCCTGTAAAGAGAATCTAAATATTTAAAAACAAATTTATTATCTATTGATTTTGAAATATCATTATTTTGAATTTTACTTTTTTCATTGTTAATATCAATAACTAAACTTCTATTATTTTTTTCATAAATTATGCATTTAACACCGATCACTATATCACCTCTATGATTAATTATACCACAAAACTTAGCGGTTCTAACATGTAATTGATTCAGTAAATACCTTTTAAATAATCTTCTAATTCTGATAGTTTAATCTTTTGAGATAAATTCTTGATATAAATCTCATTAGAATAATTAAAAGCAAGAAATGTTATACCTTTAATGATTATCTTATGAGGTTCTACATAAGAAATATTAGTTTTATCTACCTTATGAATAAAGCCATTGATAAAAGTAGGAGTAGTATGTGAAAACTCACAAATAAACTCTAATCTTTGCTTTAAAGATTCTTCCATTGTAATTTCTTGCTTGATAATATTTATCATAAGCACCATCCTTTCTTAGTAGGATGATTTTTTTATAAAACAAAAAATCAACCCAAATTGAGTTGATATTTATATTTAAAGTTCGAATAGTTCGAACAGATTCGTCACTGGTGCAAGAAAGGAGAGTTGAACTCCCACGATATTAATCACTACCCCCTCAAAGTAGCGCGTCTACCATTCCGCCATTCTTGCAATTAAAGTTTAATTAAACTTAATATTTAAAATGGTGCTGAAAATAGGACTTGAACCTACGACCTGCTCATTACGAGTGAGCTGCTCTACCAACTGAGCTATTTCAGCATATAAAAAAATGGCTGCCCCAATTGGATTCGAACCAATGCATAATGGAGTCAGAGTCCACCGCCTTACCGCTTGGCTATGGGGCAATATTTACTAACCAAATATATCTTAACACATACGAAATTTCAAGTCAATAAAAAAATTAACCTTAATAAAAATAAGATTAATTTTCGCCTATATTTAGTTGAACATCTCCTTCATCGACTTTTTTAATAAGATCATAATCAATAATACCATTAGATAGATCTATTAAAAGTTCTGCATGACGACTATATTTGTCTATATAATCAATACTTATAGATGTATCTTGTTCAAGCTGCCTATATTCCTTTTTTGAACTATTATAATAAAGTTTATTTGTCATCCAATTTCCATCTGGAAATACTATAACATTCTCATCAACACTAAAGATATCTACTCCAAGAGCATATTGATTGTAAAATCCTAACATATTACCTAAAGTTGGAGATACATCAATCATTCCCATAACTTTATTAAATGTTCCAGTATAATCAGTATTTAATTTATCCTTTGACCAAATTATAAATGGAACTTTTCTATTTAATTCATATGTATAATCATCTATGGTTTCAATTTTTTTATTTGGATCTATTAAAATAGAGTCAATATTTTCATTATAATATAATCTTTCAAATTCACCAGTTTTTAATTTAGCATCATGATCCCCATATATAACAACAATTGTATCATCAAGAAGTCCTTCTTCTTCTAATGAGTTCATAAGTTGGCCTATAGCTTCATCAGCATAATGAACTGATTTTAAATAATTTCCCATCTTGCTACCTTCAAGATAACTTGTAACAGTACCATCTTCATTATTTAAATCAACTGAATAATCAGAATAATTTTTTATATCACTAAATGGTGTGTGATTAGTAAGCATAACAAGTAATCCATACCATTTATCATGTTCATTATTGATATCTTTAATTTTCTCAACTGACTGTCTAAAGAATGACTTATCAGATAGTCCTAATCCAATTTCCTCATCTATTTCAAAATCTTTTTTACTATAGAATTTATCATATCCTATATATTTATACATAACATCTCTATTCCATGCACTACCATTATTTCCATGCATACTAAATGTATAATATCCTTGTTCTTTTAATAATTTTTGTGTTGTTACATATTTTCTATTAAAATAATTCATAAACACTGTCCCATTAGAGGCAGGCATTAAACTTGATGAAAAAGTAAATTCTGTATCACTACTAGTACCTGTAGACTCTTCTGCATAAAAATTATCAAAATATATTCCTTCTTTAGATAAACGATTCATATTAGGAGTTAACTCTTGATCATTAAATTTTAAATTCATTGTAAATCCTTGAAATGATTCCGCATGAATAACTAAAACATTTTTGCCTTTAAAAATATCAGTATATTTATTTGCCTCAGACTTTTCTTTAGTAGAATAATATTCTCTAAACTTCTTAGCAGCCTCATCATAACCAAACATTGTATTCATTTTTGTTTTTATACAACTTACTAAATCATTAGTCTGATAAATATATATACCAAACTCCATTACAATAGATGATCTATTCCATTGTTTATTTAATCTACTTAAATCAGTAGATGTTAATTGTGTTACAAAAATACCTAACGATATCAATGTAATCCCAATTGTATTTAAAAATCTTTTTCTTCCTTTTTCTATTTTTTCTACTCGATTATAATAATCTTTTTTCTTAAATTGAATGTGAAAAAATAGAAGTATAAATGGAGGAATAAAAAATATAAAATCTTTAAACTCTAATATATTTTGAACTACAGCATCAGTATATCCAGTTAATTCAGTTGCAGTAGATAACATAGAAAATGATGCAAAAGAAATATAATTACTATAATATACACAGTTGATAAAACAAACTAAACTAAATATTATAGAAAAGACAAATAAATATCTAACTTGCTTTTTAGGTTTTATAAAATAACAAAAAGCAGATATTGCAATAAGTAAAGTTAAATCCCCTAAAGCAGGTTTTATTGCAAACTGGTTTTTTACTGTTAAAAATCTTAAAATAATACCATTAATAATATTTACTATAATAAATACCTCAACAAGTAGATTTGTCTTTATATAAACTAATATATTTTTAAACAAATTAATAAGTCTTTTTTTTAAATGACTACTAAATTTTAAAGTAAACTTAGAAATTTTATTCATTAAATTATTCATATTTCACCACTTTCTAAATTATAACATCAATTACTATTTTTTACAATTTCATAATTTATATCTAAAAACTCAAGTAAAATACTGTTTTCTTGATAGATAAAATTACTACATATATATAAATAACCATTTTTAATATTTATTTTTTTCTCTTTTATAAGTGTTTGAACTATAGGAATATCAGTAGCTTTAAAATTATATTTTTTCTCAAATTCAAACAAATTTATTCCATTTAATTTTCTTAAACCTAAAATAAATTCATTTTCAACTATAGTATTAAAATCTAGAATATCTTCATTTAATACATAATTACCATTTATATATTTATTAATACTTCTAGTATTATCATAACGAACATTATTAATATATCCACTAGCCCCTACTCCAAAGCCATAATAATTCATATTATTCCAGTAAACTAAATTATGTTTAGCTTCATAACCATCTTTGGCAAAATTACTTATTTCATAATGAATATAATTATTTTCTTTTAATGTATCACATATTAATTTATACATTTCAAAATCAATTTCTTCATCAATATAATTTACTTTTTTATTATATAAAACTGTATGTGGCTCAATTATTAGTGAATATGTTGAAATGTGTTCTACATCCATACTTATAATATAATTTAAATCATCTTTTAAAATGTATTTATCTTCTATTGGTATAGCGTACATTAAATCAACATTTATATTTTTAAATCCAACTTTTTTAGCTAACTTTATCTTTTTTATAGCCTCTTCTTTTGTATGCTTTCTATTTAAATATTTAATAATCTCACTATTAAATGATTCTATTCCAATACTTAGTCTATTAACTCCTCTTTTATATAAAAATTCTAATTTTTCTAAATCTATAGAATCAATATTACACTCAAAAGTTATCTCACAGTTATCTTCTTTATTTAATATATCTATTATTTTAAATAACTTTTCTAATTCTTTTATATTAAGTGAACTAGGAGTTCCACCACCAATATATATAGTATTTAATTTCTCATAATTATATTTTAATTTTATCTCTTTTTCTAAAGCATTTAAATAATTAGATACTATATCACTATTATAATATATTTTGCAAAAATCACAGTAACTACATATAGAATTACAAAAAGGTATATGTATATATGCACTTTTAATACTATTCATATTATTCTTCCATAGATAAAACCGCTAAAAATGCTTCCTGTGGAACTTCGACATTTCCAACCATTTTCATACGTTTTTTTCCTTCTTTTTGAGCTTCTAGTAATTTTCTTTTTCTAGATACATCTCCACCATAGCACTTGGCTAAAACATTTTTTCTAACAGCCTTTATATCAGTTCTTGCAATAGCTTTAGAACCTATTACTGCTTGTATTGGTATTTCAAATTGTTGACGTGGAATTAACTTTCTTAATGCCTCTACAATACTTTTACCTCTATTGTATGCAAAATCTTTATGTACAATTAAACTTAATGCATCAACTACTTTGCCATTTAATAAAATATCCATTTTTACTAATTTAGATTCTTTATATCCAATTAAATCATAATCAAAAGATGCATATCCCTTAGTAGTAGATTTTAATCTATCAAAAAAGTCATATACTATTTCTGATAATGGTATTTCATAATGAATGTTTACTCTTTTTAAATCTATATATTCTAATGATTTATAATTACCTCTTTTATCTTGACATAATTTCATAATCGCACCTATATAATCACTTGGTACAAATATATTTGTTTTAATGTATGGCTCATATATTTTACTGATTCTTTGTCTTTCTGGCATCTTAGATGGTGAATCAATATAAATACTGCTTCCATCAGTTAATTCTATTTTATATATAACACTTGGACTAGTAGCTATCAAATCTATATCAAATTCTCTTTCTATTCTCTCTTGAATTATTTCCATATGAAGTAATCCTAAGAATCCACATCTAAATCCAAATCCTAATGCTTCACTAGTTTCAGGTTCAAATTCTAAAGACGCATCATTCAATTTTAATTTATCTAATGCTTCTCTAAGTGCTGGAAACTTGCTAGATTCTATTGGATAAAGTCCACAAAAAACCATAGGTTTCATTGGTTGATATCCAGGTAGTGGTGCCATTAATGAATTTTCTTTAACAATAGTATCTCCAACTTTAACATCACTAATACTTTTTATACTAGCAGTTATAAAACCAACCTCACCACTTACCAGTTTATCTTTAATACATTCTTTAGGATTATGCACTCCAACACTTACAACATCATATACTGCGCCCGTTGCATGCATCTTTATTTTATCTCCTACTTTAATAGAACCATTGAATACTCTAAGAATTATAACTATACCACGATATGCATCAAAATATGAATCAAATATCAAAGCTTGTAAATCATTAGATTCTACCTTTGGATTAGGTATTCTATCAATAACAGCTTCAACTAATTCTTGAATTCCAATTCCTGCCTTGCCACTACATAGTATAATTTCATCATCTTCAAATCCTAAATTATCAATAAGTTCTTTTTTTACTCTATCAACATCTGCATTTGGAAGATCGATTTTATTAATAACAGGAATTATTTTTAAATCGTTTTCCATAGCTAAATATAAATTAGCTAATGTTTGCGCTTCAACTCCTTGTGCAGCATCTACAACAAGTATAGCCCCCTCACATGCAGCAAGACTACGAGATACTTCATACGAAAAATCCACATGCCCTGGTGTATCAATTAAATTTAAAATATAGTCTTCGTTTTTATAGTGATATTTTAATTGTACAGCATTTAGCTTTATAGTTATACCACGCTCACGCTCTATATCCATACTATCTAACATTTGTTCTTTAATTTCACGCTTACTAACTGCGCCAGTTAACTCTAATATTCTATCTGCAATTGTACTTTTTCCATGATCTATATGAGCTATAATAGAAAAATTACGTATATTTTCTTGTTTCATAATAACTCCTTTTTTGCCTAAATAATTATATCATTTATATTATAAATTGTAAAATAATAAATCTATTAAAATTTCATTACATATAATAAATCATTATTATCACTTATTATAACTTTACTTCCTAAATCATAATATTTATCAATTGATATATAATTTATAAATAGTTTTTATTCTTCTTTTAAATCTTTTCTTTGTTTGATTTTTTACTTTAACTACTAATTTATTATTTTTTCTAATATATCTAAATCCTTTTTTTCATCAATAATATTTTTAAATTCATCAAGTTTTGAAGTATAAATCCTTTTCATTTTTTTTTCTTTGATATTTTATGGATTTAATCTTCTATCAATAGTTCTCTAGCAGCAATCATATTGTCTAGCTAATTCACTTTTATTCAATTTTTCACCTCCAATAATTATTTTTTCTATCATTATATCTTTTCTCATACTTATATCAACTCCTAGTATGAGATAATATAAGTATATCAAAAAGAGTCATAAACATCTAAAGTTATGACTTTTTAACTTTAAAATATTTATGACTTTATATTTTACAATTTATACTCCATATAAATATTACTCTCTAACTATAATTTATTATATCATGAAAAAATACCTAGTATATAGACATGTAATCTTTTAAAAAAAATCAATCAGACCAAATGATATTCAATCCTTTGGTCTGATATTTTTTTTCATTAATTTTTTTCGTTACTATTTAGTTATATTATCTTCACTCTCGCACCTATAGTGCAATCGTTAAAGCTTACGATAGACACCATACGGGTGCTACCTATTCCACTGCTTTGTTTCACAAAACAGTGCCTTTCGCACAAAGTCCTACCTTCGTACACCATTATCTCCCAACTTATAACCGGACAGTTTTTCATTTAGAAAGGACTCGAGGATTTACATCCCCGGGTCCTTTCGTTGCTTATACGGCATTTTTCTGCTAAAATATGGTTAACTAAAAAAATAATAGAAAGCAGGTAGCCGTATGAATAAAGTATATAATACTCAAGAAGAAATTGCAACTAAATTAAAGAATTTTTTATTAGAATTTTTGGTAATATAAAAAAAACTCAACTTAAAATTATTCCTTATATTGTTATTGGTATGATTTTAGCCGAATCCGTTGTTGCTTCTGATATTGCAAAAAACTTAAAAGGTAATTTTTCTTTAGTTCAACATGATTCTGTTATCAGAAGAATAAAAAGATTCTTTACTAATAAACTTTTTAATCCTTATGATTTCTATGACAAGCTCATAAAATTTGTTATATCTAAATATAAAGTTAAACACACTGACAAAAGAATTCATATTATCTTTGATCACATGTTTTCTCATGATAATTATTCTGTTTTTATGATTTCTCTAAGAGTTGGAAAGCAAGGAATTCCTTTATGGTTTAGATGTTTTAAAGGAAATGATAAAGAAGCATTCTCTATTGATACCATTAAAGATGGCGTTCTTTTCGTTCATAATCTATTTAACAAAAAATATAACTTAATTTTTCTTGCAGACCGTTGGTTTAATGATCCTGCAATTTTTAAATATATTGATTCTTTAGGGGATAAGTTTTGTATTAGAACCAAAACTAATGTTTCTGTTAGTACTGATGGTAATGAATTTAGATCTCTAACTGATATAAAACCTAGGACTAATTCATCAAAATTACTTAAAAGCATTCTCTTTACTCAATCACAAAAAATGAATGTTAATCTTGCAATTAGTCCATCTAAAAACACCGATGATCCTTGGTATATTGTCACAAACTTGGACCCTAGTTTTGCCATTAAATATTATCATAAAAGATTTGGTGCGATAGAGTTTCTATTCAAATCACAAAAATCTAATGGATTTAATTTAGAAGATACTACTGTATCAAATATTACAGCATTTAGAAATATGTTTGGTGCAACATGTGTTGCAATTACTTGGATGATAATTTTAGGAGCTGATTATGTAAAAAACAAAAGTCACTGCAAATTTAACTTATATGATATTAGAAGAACTAAAGGAAAGATAATAAGAGTAAAGTCATTATTCAATATCGGAATGACTATTTTTAAGCATATTTATAATTCATTCATTAATTATAATTTAAAATTCAATTTTATCCTCTATGACATATAAAACATCCAGTATATTTTGTATATACTGGACGTATATTTTGACTTTATATTTCTTTATGTTACAAAAGCTTAGAAAAAAGTGTCCTGTGATAAGCGGTAGACACCCTACGGGTGCAACAATCACCACTGATTTGTTTCACAAAACAGTGCCTTTCGCACAAAGTCCTACCTTCGTACATCATTATCTCCCAAATCCTTTTTTTCAATCTACTTTGGCTCATTCTTAGATTGAAGATTTAGAGATAGTTATAACTGGGCGAACAACATAGTAGATGAGAAAGTTGTAGTAGTCAAGACTGCCATCATCGGTTACATACCAGACTTTATTATAATATGGACTCATTGTCCAATAATAATAGTTAGAATTATACAACCAACTTTTTGATGTTCTTGTACAAGAATAAGATGAACATCCCAAATCTGTTGTTAATTCTTCATATGTTATTAATCTTGCTTCAAGTGCTTGAGGTGCTTGTGCAGTTTTCCATGCATCTACTACATATTTAATATCGGATTGTGCATAATCTGTTGTACAACCAGTTGATACAGAATTACCAGTATGACCATATGGATATCCGCAAGTTTCACTTGAATAATATGCCATTCCTCCATAACCATTTGAATTATCTGCTGTTCCTACTGAAAATTGTGTATATCTATTCACATGTCCTGCTCCATATTGATTTACTTCTGCTACTGTTAATGGTTCTGCTTTTAATAATGTTACATTTGAATCTGTATCTTTGATTACATAATAATCTACATTATTATAGCTTACTTGATCTCCTATGTTATATGGTCTAAATGTTATTGCTCCATAATGATAATATCCATCTTCTGTATCATCAGTTACATCTACATTATTTACTTTACATTTAGTCATATAAATAGTTCCATCATAGTTAACTGTAACATCACATGCTACTGATTTTCCTTTGTAATCTATAGTTAAAGTTGTATAATCCTCTACTGGATTACCATTTTCATTATAATATGCTACTGATGCATTTTTTAATGCTAATCCGTACATATCTACATATTCTTCATTAGTTATATCTCTAGTACCATAATGATACCATCCATCTTCAGTAGATGAGTCTTTTACAGCTTTAGTTCCTACCGAACATTCAGATAAATATATTCCTCCATTTTCTTTCATTTGCATTACATTACAGCTTACAGTTTTTCCTGTATATTCTACATTTAAGTTTTTTAAATCTGTTGGAAATGCTCCTGTATCTAGCAGGTGAGTAGCTATTGCTAACTCGACACTTCTTCCGTATGCATCTACACTTCTCTTATCTGCACTTACTTTAGCCTTTCTAATTATATTCATAACTAGTGGTGTTACGATTAGTGCTAAGATTGCTAATATTACTAATACTGCTATTAATTCTATTAAAGTAAATCCTTTCTTTCTTGAATTCATAATTATCTATATCCTCCTTCTATCTTTGAGCCTAAATGCAAATAATTAAAAGATAATAGTTGCCATTTTAATAATTGTTTTGGAATTTATTAATACTACCTTTATCTATTTACATATAAATTTTATCATATATTTTTTTATTATTCTACCCGTTTTTCATTAAAATTTATTTTTTTCACTACTATGCACAAAAAAAATTGCAGTTCTAGATTACGCCCGTCTTCACATAGTTTAAAACTACCTACAAAACGTAATCATCTGCAATATATTTTTTTCTGTTTTAACAACAGAAGGAATAATACTTGTTTTCCTAGTCTTTCCATCATTGTTGACATTCCAGACATTAGACGCCGAAAACCACTATCAGTATTAGCCCTGTGAATATATTTATAATCAAATCAATATTTACTATTAGTTTAGTTAAAGCTACTTAATAGATTTATCTGAATTATACATATCTGTTTTATATTCTGATATTTGGTTTATACATTCATCAGTATATATACGTAATATTCCATAATTATTCATACTCGTAAGTTCAATATTAAATTTCAATCTAGAATTATTATCTACTTTTTTGCATTCAGACTCTTTCGTTTGTTTATTATCAGAATAAAGCTCTAACTTATAATAAATACTACTTTCTAATTTAAAATCAAAATAATACCTATAAAAAGATTCATCTATATTTTTCTTCTCTTTATATCCATTAATTTCTATATTATCATCTTTATAAATATTATCTATTTTTTTATAGTTATTATTATTAATAGCAACATTTTTTAACTTTCTATTCTTATACCATTTAAAATCTTTATCATTAATCTTTCCGTCATTATTAATATCGGCTATTTTCTTTTGTAATTCTGTCAAATAGTTCTTATTATTAATATAACTATATACCAAATAAAGATCATTATTATCTAATTTTTTATTTTGATTAACGTCACCTTTAATTAATTTTCTTACTTTAGCTTCTTTACTATACTTACTAATACACTTATCAAAATATAAAGCATCAGAATCGTTACAAATATATTTTTTACCAATTTCTGTTATATTATCTTTCAAATTATCTTGCATCATAATAATATCATTAATATCAACAATATGATCATTATTAACATCCGCAGTAATCATTTGGATATTGCTTAATTCTTTCTTATTATCAGTATATTCCTTTATTATTTCTATATCATTTATATTTACAATATCATTATTATCCAAATCACCAAGTAAATAAGGCTTATATACATTGTTTTTAAAGCATAGTTTATTACTTAAAATATAAGAATCATCTTCACAATAATAAATATCGTTCAAGGTAGAATTTGACTGTACAAAATTAATGTCATCCTTTTTTATTATATTGTAAAACACTAAAAATATTAAAACAAAAATAACTAGTATAAAAACAGTTTTAAAAATATTATTATTTTTCATAAACGCACCACTACTCTTAATTAAATTATATATTAATAAAAAAAGATTTTCAATGAAAAATATTTATACAGCTATATTTTTTTAGCTATTTTTTTTACTTTAGGCATTTTATTTACACCCTTCATTTTAAATCTATCAATCCAATCTAATATATTATTATAGTATTCTTCTAAATAATCAATATTTAATATAGATGATAATTGATAAGATAAATTATAACTTTTGATAAAAGCTTTGTAATTCTCATCACTTTTTTTAATATTATTTAATTTATCTAAACAATTTATCGAATGAATTATACTATTTATATCATCATCTAAAGTAACTTTTACATAAAAACCTTCATCTATTATTCTAGAACGTAATTTTAAGCATTTTTCATACTTTTTTTCAATAGTCTCAATATTTTTATCATATTTTTTACATTTTGAATATTCATTTAGTAAAGCACTATAATAATTTAAATTACCTTCTAAAGCCCCTAAAAATATTCCATATAAATTATATGCTGTAATATTCTTATTATTTATATATCTATAATTAGATGTACTATAACCATATAATTTAAATTCTTTATCTAATAACTCATTTATTTTATAAGTATATTTAATTGCTTTTAATGAATTTATAATAATACTATCAAATTTATTATAATCAATATTATTAATAGTATTATTAAGAAAATACATATATACCTTTTTTTTAAATAGTTGCTTATTTTCAAAATATTCGCCATAAAATCCGCCATCTTCTTCTTTAATAAAGTTAAACATAAACCCTCCTTAAATATAGCTAATATAATAACATACAAAACGAAAAAAGTCCATAAGGACTTATCGAGTAAGGAGTGTATGTTAGTACTAACCAACTAACAAGAAAATTATAACTAACATTTGTGTGATTAATTTGATACAAATGTGTTTTTTTTGTGAAATTATACAAAAGTTCCAATAATAATAGTAATTGCAGCAAGCAATACTCCAATAGTGAAGCCTATTAAACAATACATCCAAATAGAGTTTTTAAAGCCATGTTTTTTTCTTTTTTCTATCTTTTCTTTTGTTTCAATTTTTTTAGGAACATTATTTAATTCTTTTTTATTATACTCTACTGTATCTTTTATTATTTCTTTATCATTATTTTCATTTAAAATAAAACTATCTTTTATAATATTTTTAACATTTTGTTCTGACTTTTTTTCTCTTAGCTTTTTTATAAGCCATTCATATTTTTTATCAGGAGTTAAAAGAATATCATCAATATATTTTTTTATATCTTCATATTTTATAGTGTTACCATGATATTTAAATGCTCCATATGCTTTTATATCACGCATAATAACAGAAATATCAGCAGGCCTTATTACATTTAAAATCTTTAAATTTTTAAGTGAAACCTCCCCCGTTTTTTTACTAACATGTGAATAATATAAATAATTATTTTCTGTTTCAAAAAAGAAATAAGTAAAATTAATAAACGTTATCTTCATCTCTTTTGCTTTTTTTATAATTTCTGTTAATTGCTTTTTTTCTATAGGATTCATTTGTTTTATAGTATTTAAGTAAAACTTAATATCTTTAGCACTTACAAACTCAAATATATTTGCATTATTATTATTAAAAAAATTAATTAAATCATTTATACTTTCAAAGCTATTAATTTTTTCAATCTTTTCTTCTAAAATCATCGGATTATAATCTTCTACTAAATATAATTTATTAGATTTCTTATCTACAAAACGAAGATATTTAATATCCCCTACCAAAGTAATCTCACTAAAATCACATAAATCTACATTCTTCATATAAACCTCAATTCTACATATAACTAATATAATAGTATCATAGATAATACTAAATTACAAGAAAAAAAGTATATTACTTTATATACTGTTCATTAACACTATCATCTATTTCCTTTATAGTTTTATCATCCACCTCATCTATAATTTCATCCCATGGATCTTCATCTTCCTCTACTGCAATTTTAACTTTTGTATCTCCTACTATCTCAATTCCTAACTCTTTTTCTATATCAAAACTTATCTTATTAGAATTTATATTAACTGATGAGCATGTGGGTTGTTTTAATGGTTTTATAATAATATCTGTATCACTATTTAAATCAGAGTTTTCTTTTACTTTTACATTAAATAGATTATTATATTCTATTTTTTTATTTGCGACCATTGTTTTAGAATCATTATCATACGAATACCATATATTAACATCATAACTCCCATTTACACCAACTTTGTCATTTGATTTATATCCTTTAAATTGATGATTAATTACCCAACATCCTAAAATAGTAGATGGATTATTATCAACTTCTAAGTAATAATTATCTTTAAAATACTTTTTCCCTTTACCAATAATTGCTTTTGTAACTATCTCTTTATATAATGCCATTATATCACTCCTCAATTTAATATATGATAAAAAACTAAATTTGTACCAAGCAATTATAAGAAAAAATTTTTTAAATTTTTAAAAACCACTTTACATTGCTTTTTGTTTATTATATATTAAAAATATAAGAGGTATTGTATGAGTGAAAATATGTCGGAAGAAGAAATAAGTATAATTGAATTAATTAAAAGAAAGAAAAAAAGTATATCATTTAATCAAATAAAAAATGAACTTAAAATAAATGATTTAGAAAAGTTAAGTAGATTATTAAAAAATATGGAAATAAATAAATTACTTTATGTAAATAAATATAATGAATATCAGCTATTTGATAAATGTCAAAATATTAATGTTGGTATTGTAAAAGTAAATAAAAAAGGCAAAATATTTGTATCTACTAAAAAAGAAAGTATATATATTGATGAATCTGATTTAAATGGTGCGATTAAAGGAGATATTGTCCTTGTTAAGAAAAACGAATACTGTAAAGAAAATAACAGTAAAGGCAAAATAAAAAGAATAATAATGAGAAATAAAAACCAAATAATATCAGGATAAACGCATGAGAAATTTTTTATAAAGTCTATTGCTTATTATTAAGCA